>JBAQEN010000785.1:0-6801 GCA_049286765.1 Methylococcaceae bacterium | reverse complement strand
GTGCTCTACACGATAATGACCTACCTTTCTCTACCATTGCACAGTTAGCAGATACAAGCCCGCATGCAACGGAGTGCATTCCGCGATATTCGGAATCGTATTTATCCCGGATTCTGTAAATCTTCATCTGGTTTTACTACCTGTTATTTCCCGCTTTACGGTTTCTACCACATAGAAAATTAATTCTGAACGCGAAGGTGTGACGAATGATATTGTAAACGAGTGCCTAAGAATTTTTTGACTTCATACTGAATCAGTCTACCCTTTATTGTTAGAGTCAATCGGCTAACGAATTTGGCCATCTCGCATGACCAACCCCCCAATCCATGCTGGCAAAAAAAGGAAATTGTGGTGAAAATATTCAAAAAAATACTGATATTCGGTACTCTGGTTTTGGGCCTGTTTTCGAGCCAGATGGCTTTTGCTGCAAATGGCCAGGATCAAGGCTTTATGGCGTTAACCGGGAATGAAGCTCGAAACTTTCAACTCACTTTCGACTTGCGGCCAGTCAAAACGATGGAGCTTGATAACGATGGGTCCTACTTGCGCTACCAGCAATTTTTTGGCGATGCCCAAGTATACGGCGCTCAAGTTACAATCTTGAAGGATAGCAACGGCGTTATACAGCAGGTCATCGGCAATTATTATGACAACATTAAGCCCACAAATTTCCGGAACCTTTCCGCGCACGACGCCGATTCTATAGTAAGCGCTCAAATCGGCAGCGGCGGGCAAAGCAAAATCGACGCCATGATTGATCCTAAAACAGGAAAATATTTTTTTCGCAAAGAAACCCGCAGGGCTGACAGCCGCTGGTTTTATTTGATTAATGCAGAAGATGGTCAAATAATCAATAAATACGATGGCTTAATGAATGGCTCAGGCACTGGAGTTCTGGGAGACGCCAAAGACTTAAGCGGTCTTACGATTGGAGCGGGGCCATTCCAGATTATTTCCCTTGACGGTAGACAGACAACTTACGATGCAAGAAATAGAAACGGTTTGCCTGGCATATTGGCTACCGATGATGATGATAATTGGATTACCGCTGGCCGCACTTCGCCGGGCCAGGGAGCTATCGTCGATGCGCAATTCTATGCCAGAGTAACCGATAATTATTATATAGACACTCATGGTTTTAACTGGTTATCACATTACCCGCAAGGCATGGTGTCATCAGCTCATATTAAACGTAGCTACAATAATGCCTATTGGAACGGCGTGCAGATGGCTTATGGCGATGGTGATGGAATTAATTTTATTAATTTTTCTGGCGATACTGATGTTGTCGGCCACGAACTTTCGCATGGCGTGACTGAAGCGACAAGCAACCTTATTTATCTGAACGAGTCCGGTGCTTTGAATGAAGCATTCTCAGATATGATGGGAACGGCCATTGAATTCTTTTACGGAACGGGTAACTGGACCATCGGCGAAGATATTACCCCAGGATCGAATGGTATCCGGAACATGGCTAATCCGAATGAAGACGGAGACCCCTCTCATTATGCCGACCGCTTCACAGGGACATCCGATAACGGCGGGGTACATACCAATAGCGGCATTGCCAATCATTGGTTTTATCTGCTGGTTAATGGCGGACAAAACGCTAATCCGGCCCGGGCTTCAGGGACTAATGTACAAGGTATAGGACTGTCAGCAGCCGAAGCTGTTGCATTTCTGGGCTTTATCGCCTTGCCTTCCAACGCAAATTTTTGCGCGGCCAGAGCGAGTACGATCGCTGTTGCGGGTAGTGATGGGGGCAATGTTGCAGACGCATGGGATGAGGTGGGGGTCGATGAGACTCTCTGCTCAGGCGGCAGCGATATTGGACCCGTCATCTCAAATTTGAATGTTCAACTCTTGAGACGTACAAAATTTAGAATAAATTGGACTACAGATGTGCCATCTAATAGCGTTGTGACATTCGATTGTTGCGGATCATTTACTAATTCATCACTGGTAACAAGTCATAGCATGACTTTTACTGGTGATGATGGCGTACACTATACGGGTTTTGTAGAATCAACTGATTCAGATGGCAATACTTCAACCCCTGAAAATTTTGACTTTGTTAATAATTAGAACTTTAGAGTTGATTCACCGCTAGGCATTCCATATTTGCCGGAGCAAACCTTCAAAAACAGGGGTTAGAACCTTAACTCGTAAGATGGATTTGCCGGTAAGCAATCCATGATAACGAGTTGAGCCATACATCCGGCATTGGCATGGGCATCGCAACGGCTTATTTTTGTTTCAAAAAATAGGTGCCGTCGAATTTGTAGTTGATAAACTTACCGGTAACTCTTCCGCTGCTAAATTCCTTATCCACGATCACCACGGGTATTTTGATTGTTTTCGTTTCTTTATCATAAAGAATAAGTTTTACCGGTCTTTCTTCTCTATCCACAACCGAGAAAAAATCATATCCGAAGCCAAGTGTGTTTGTCAGGCCGGATTTTGTTTTGATCAGTTTTATCTTGTCGTTCAGCGAAGCACCTTCAATTTTAAATAAATTTATTGCTTGATAAGCATCCTTATTAGATAAGATTGAAGAGAAACGAGCCAGATAAACTTTCCCGTTCTGGGTATCAATATCAAAAATACCGGAAACGAATGCTCCAGCATCGCCTTCTTGCAAATTGCTGGATTTTGAATAAACATTGCCGTCCTCATCTTGAAATTGATACACGGTTTCAAAAAAGCGCATTGATCCCCCGCCTTCGGTATCCCAGGAATAGATGCGAAATTTCCCGTCTTCGGATGTGGCGAGATACAAGTATTTATCCAGTTCGCTGAATTTAAACTCAAGCGTTGAAGCACTTTTTGTATAGTTTAAAAGTTTTTCCTTGAAAATAGCGTTCTCTTTTGCAAGCAAAGCTTCATTAAAATCACTCCCGTAAGCCGACCATTTTTGAATGTTCTTGATATGCCCGGCAAGCTCTTGCTCGATCCCTGCATCGGTTTGCCCATATGCAGAAAAAGCTGAGGCCATTAAAATAAACGTAATAAAAAATGACGTGATCGATTTCATAAATTAATCCTCTACCAAGCTTACGTTTTGTGCATCTTTTTCAATTCAGTTCCGGCTTCAACTACATGCCAATTCATGTTATTCATATCATCAACGTATATGCTAGCTTTGCTAGTTGTCAGGGGCCGCCTCAGTTGGACTAAATGTTGGTTGGCCAGCTCCAGTTATGTTGTATGCCTTGAGCCGCCATAACCGGACCGCAAACACTAACACCCACAAGGACAAGATACCCGAGGATAAGCGCTCGTAGAGACCAGTGCCCGTTCTCAGTTCGGCGCTCCACGACATGAGCGCCAGAAATATCAAACCCAAGCATCCGGAACCGATAGAGTACGCACTTAGGCAACGTAGGCTTTGATATCGCCTGAACAAGACACCCCAAAGCACCGAGGCGCTAATTAGAGCAAAAAAGCCAACGCCAGCAGATATGCTGTGCAACTTCTGACTGAGCAAAAGCCTGGGCAGGGTGCAACCAACCTCGCATGGAAATATGCCCGCGGCAATACGCGCCAGCCCATTGATCGCAAGCAGCATTGCCGCAAATACGGCAACCGGGCTACTTCTGAACTCTACATACAAGAATGCCGCGAATGCCATATGCATGAGCCCTGTAGGCACAAATGCGGCATAGCGCATAATGAACTCGGTAGAACCGCCCCGCTCGCCAAGCTCGCTAATATACTGGGTCAGGTGGCTGTATTCCGGCCGTAGACTGCCGCAGAAAAATATGGCCGATGCCCATAAAACAGGAGCCAGTATGCCGCATAAAATTCCAATTTTACCGAGCGTTGTTTTCATAGCAGTGGAAAAATGCATTTAAGTAAGTAGCCTCGATGTAACGGAGTGAAATCGAGGATAATAAAAGTCTGCAAATCCTCGATTCCGTTATACTTCATCGAGGCTACTTGTTTCGTGTATGGTGGATTGCCCAGCGGCGAATCCGCTCTACAGCTCTAATGTTCAAAATATCCAGACTGCGCGGCTTCTTGCGCAGGTACGGTTGATTGCAGAATTAGCCACCGAGTAACCCACTAAGCTCGATGGGAAGTTTTGCCTGGACAAATTCCTGTGCAAGCTTTCCCTTCCATGCCCCAGCTATATCCATTTCGATGTATAGAACACCCTGATAGTCGGACGGCAATTCAATGCCTCCCTTATGCAATGCGCAGACTCGGACTCGACCGAGCCTACCCATGAAATATCCAAGTTCCATAACTACATTTTGACGAGCCCTTGCCTTGAGATTTGCGGGCGAGGTCGCGACAGTACCAACGTCGTCTGGAGTTAGAAGCACGACAGCAAATGCGATGTCGCTGGCATAGCTCTCAAACTTCTCAATCACGGTGCGACCTGAGCTTGGTTGCTCGTGCAGAATAATCGGTTGAAGGCCTAGCTTTTCAAGAAACCGTGCTGTGCTTTCTTTTGCTTCATTATCGTGGCCGTGAACAACGAAAACTTTTCTGGACTCAGATGACAGTATTTGGCTCGCTGCTAAGGACGATTCTGGAGCTTCAAACGTTCCTATGTGCTCCGTAGAAGTTTTTTCACTCGATTCCTTTGAAATTAAACCCTGTATGTGGCCAAGTCGAAGTGCGTGTTGGCTCCATTCATCATCATAGCTCTTCAGGCTTTCGAAATTTCTAGACTCGTCTTGGCTTATTGCTGTACTGAGAAATGACGAAACCTTGTCGGACCACAAACTAACCTCCCTGGAGGAGGTTAACTTCTCTCCCTCGTCGCAGAGCTTATTGAGCCGTTCCACAATTGTCTTTTTCATCGAGTCTTCCGTATCAAATTGGTTAAGCGGTTAACTAAAACTAGACCCACTAACTGGGAGTAATGAAATAGCAAGTAGCCTCGATGTAACGGAGTGAAATTGAGGATATTAAAAGTCTGCAAATCCTCGATTCCGTTACACTTCATAGAGGCTTGCTTGCTTAATTTTTCAAGTTTTCTCCTTAAGTTGTTTTCTTAAGTTGGCGCTTATGGGTACATACCCCGTTCCGCTCAGGCGCTTAATACCAGCCCTGCACAGATTGCCTATCGGTGAATCCACCGTGTTGATTAATGGCCGGTCGCAGGCTGCTTGCCGAGCCGCCACTTCTCGACAGCCTCCTTCACCTTTGGCAACATGTCGTAGACGGGCGGATTGTTGCTCAGAAAGCCGATCTTGAACTGGGGCGGGTACTTGATCAGTTCCTTCATGTAGTCACCGGCCGCCGCGACCGCCGGGCCCCCAGCCGGGATGTGCCGGATACCGAGATTCACGTCTTCCTGTGGGTCGGTGTAGAGGTTGACGACAATAGCACCGCCGGTGTCCGTCATGACTCCGCCGCTGAAGCCACCGGTGTAGCCTTTCTGGAAAAAGGCATCCTCAATCTCGGCGGTGAAGATGTGCTTGAACTCATCTACGCGCATCGCGCTGAAGTACTGGTTCAATGTGTACGGACGGCTGCGGCGCGCCGACTGGCCGTTGTCCGCAACCAGAAATGACGCCTGATCTACGCCGTCGATGTAGTTGGTCTTGGCGAAGAACCGCGTCAGTTCCTTGCCGGGATGCCCAGCCATCGACACGAATGTGGGCAGCAGGTCAGCGAGGTCGAAGAGTCCATCAGACTTGTGTGGTTTGATCATTCCTTTCCAGTAGGCGAAGGTCGGCACGCGCACACCGCCCTCCCAAGTCGACCCTTTGCAGCCGCGGAACGGTGAGCGTCCGTGAGGCGGGACCTCACACTCGGGGCCGTTGTCGGAGGTGAGGAGAAGCAACGTGTTCTCAAGCTGCCCCGCTTCCTGCAGCGCCTTGACCAACTCGCCGAGGATGTAGTCCATTTCCACCATGCAGTCGCTATAGCTGGTCCGCGCCGCCGAGCGTCCGGCCCACTCGTTGTTCGGGTAATTGTCGAAGTGGCAGCCGCGCGTGGCGTGATAGAGGAAGAACGGTTGCTTACTGTCCTTAGTCCGTTTGATGAAGTCGACGCTATACTTCATCCACGCCTGATCCAGGTCCTTGATGTAATCCAGGTCGATCAGCTTGACGTCGTCGCACTTGTCCGGGTTTTGGGGCGTGCAGTGCACGTCGGACTTGCTGAACTCCATCTTCTCCATCATTGCGAAGCGCTCTGGGCTCAGGGCGATTTCCGGGTTGAAGTAAACATCGCGCCATTCGGTGTACATGTCCGACACGCCGAGGAAGCCGCGATAGTCGTCGTAGCCGACGTTCTGCGGCAGCGAGGCCTTGTTCTCGCCCATGTGCCATTTCCCTACCCCCTGCGTCATGTAGCCGAGCTTCTTGAGGATGGCAGGCAGCGTGACCACGCCGTCGAGCCCGCCTGGCTCGCCGTACATCGCTGGCCGTAGCAGGCCGTGGTGCAGAGGATTCTGGCCCGTGTGCACAGTCGCCCGCGTCGGCGTGCAGGAGGGCGTGGAATAGGCCGAGGTCAGGAGCAAGCCCTCGTTGGCGAGCCGATCCATGTTGGGCGTGTCATTGCCGATGGCGACACCGCCTCCGTTGAAGCCGGGATCCATCCAGCCGACATCATCCATGATGAAAATGAGGATGTTAGGCTTTTTTCCGAATCTCGTCTCCAACTCAATGAGCTTGCTGTGTGCGGCCTGATCCTGCTCTGGATGGGGCACGACCGGGTACATATTGCCGGCAGGCTTGACGTCCTGAAGATGCATAAACTGATTCGGGTGACTGTAGCCTTTCGCCGTTGTGGGGCCTGTGGTCGCACCGCGGATGTTCTCTGCCAGGGCCTCCGTACTAC
>JBAQEN010000784.1:0-3050 GCA_049286765.1 Methylococcaceae bacterium | reverse complement strand
TATAAGCACCGGCGCCTAAACGGACTTCGAGATGAAAGGCTTTGCCGCTGCCTCGAATATCATCACCCAAATAACCCGCCTGATAAGCTTTTTCAATAGCAGTATTCAGTGCTTTATGAGCGTGCGGGTATTCTACTCGCAGATAGATATAACCTTGTGTTGCACCAACAGCCAGACCTGCGATAGTCATACCTTCGATCAAGACAAAGGGATCATCTTCCATGACCATGCGGTCAGAAAATGTGCCGGAATCGCCTTCGTCGGCATTACAGATAATGTATTTTTGAACAAATGGCGTATTGAGCACCGTATTCCATTTAATGCCCGTAGGAAAAGCCGCGCCTCCGCGTCCGCGCAAGCCCGAATCGGTGACTGTTTTGACAATGTCCTGCTGTGCCATATTTAAGGCATTATTCAAACCGCGATAGCCATCATTATTGACATAATCATCCAGACTGACAGGATCTGTCTTGCCAACACGAGCAAAGGTCAAGCGTTGTTGTTTTTTCAGATAATCCAGTTCTTCTGTTAACCCTAAAGCCAGATTATGCGCACCACCCTGAAGAAAATTTGCATCAAACAGGCTGGATACATCACTGACCTGTACTGGGCCATATGCAATGCGTCCTGCATTGGTGGCTACTTCAACCAGTGGCTCCAGCCAAAACAGGCCTCTTGAACCGTTACGAATCAATTCAATGGCAATACCACGTTTTTGCGCTTCCTGAACAATTGCGGCGGCAACGCGATTTGCTCCCAATGAAGCGGCGCTGGCATCACAAGGAACATAAATAGTGATACTCATGCCAGTTCCTCCATTTCATTGACAGCGGCATCAAAACTGTTTGCCGATACCCGGCCATAAATCTCCTCGCCGATTTGCATTGCCGGCGAGCAAGCACAATTGCCTAAACAATACACGGGCTCCAAAGTGAATTTGCCATCCGCTGTTGTTTCATGAAAATCAATGCCCAGTTTTGTTTTAACATGCTCTTCCAAATGCTTGCCGCCCATCGCCTGGCAAGATTCGGCGCGGCAAAGATGAATAGTGCGTCTGCCCGGCGGCGTATCCCGGAAATAATGGTAAAAACTGATGACGCCATGCACTTCGGCCCGGGAAAGATTCAGTGCCTTGGCAATCTCTGGAACGCTTTCAGACGGAATAAACCCCAAGGCATTTTGTATGCCATGCAGAATAGGTAAAAGCGCACCGGGTTTGTCTTTGAGAGCGGCAGTTATTGCTTGTACGGTTGCTTGCGTAGTGTGTGGTTCGGTCATGATCATCTCGCTTTGGCCATCTTTTTCTTCAAAACAACATGTATCCTTTATGTTGTATAACTAAATTGTACGGGCAGCATAGCACAAGAATTATTATGTGTAAAAAACACATAAAAAAGACAAAATAATGTTAATTACAAAAGACTCAGTAGCAGTCCATTGGTTCAATAACCTAGAGAACAATTACAGGCAGAAAAATGACTATTCGCTAGGGGTGTAATTGATCTTTAGGTTAATGCAGAAGTGAATCCAGACTAAAAACTCGTACTCAGAAAATATCGACGAGATCTCAGTAGGCATTCATGATTTGCTGCTGGAGCAGGCTTTATGAGTTTGACTATGCTCAATGGCAGGCAGATCTGGGAATTGCCGTAATATCGGTTGCCAGACGATTGCATCTTGATTTCATTGAATTAAAATTGATCAAGTGCGACCTTTATGGCGTAGCAAAAATTGTTTCTAAGCGTAATTCTTGAATTATTTACAACGCTCAGTACGTCGAACTATTTTTTATGCTGATTTGCTAAAAAAGATGGATCAATCCGGCAGCCGCCAACCTCAGGATGATCCAGCAAATCCTGCTCAAAATCCCGGAAGGTGGGTAATTGAAAAGCTATGCGGTTAATTTTTCCGCCAGAAAATTCAAATTCCATCGCTCCGCCTTTAACATGCGGACTGCCCGCTTTGGTGGTAAATAACAAGATACCTGTATTAGCAACGGCTTGGCCCAGTTGATCGGGCCGAATGCGTGCGCAGCTAAGCTGGTCAATAGACAAGCCAGAAAATACTTGCACCAACTGACGTGTATTAATAATAACGCCTGACCCAGGAATTGAAGCAGGCGCTGGGATAACAATCGGGGCTTTTGTTGGTACAGTCGGTATAGTCGATGTAGCTGCTGTCGCTGGTGCTGGAGGAGTAGGTGTAGTTAAAAAGTTCTCTAATCCGAAATCACCCAAATGATTTTGCAACAAAACAGTGCCATCGCCATTCTGTATAGTCGCTAAAAGAGGGAATATCTGTTGTTCCATTTCTGACTGGTTAGGATTTTTTAACACGGAAACCAGTTGTCGCTCAATAGATTTCAGCGGGATGAAAAACTGCTCTTTTTTTTGACTGGACTCCCCGATCTGAGCCCAGTCTGATGGTAAATTAACGGGTAGTCCCATTGCCTTCATAACTGCATAATCTTCAACAGCCAGACAGTTGCCAAAATCTTTGCTCCGATAGGTTTTCATGATTTTGGGCTGAATTTCGTCACTCATGGCTTTTTGCAAGGTTATGTTGTAGTTTTTCCAGTCACTGTTTTTAGCCAAAAAATAATAAATGAAGGCATTGCGATCAAATTTATTGAACCCCAAGTCTTTCATGACTAATTTCAGTTTCCGGCAATTGCTTTCCACTTCTTCGTAATTATTCCAGTCAGGTTTTAAATTTGGTTTCGCCGGATGTTTTGATTGCTCAATTAGATTTAATAATTTGATTTCTCCGCCTGCTGATTTTATTGGCAAAAAACCTATCTCTTCCAGCGATAAATCCCGTGCATCAGGTACGCCTACAGCCGTTGTTTTTAGTAATAAAGAAGGAATAATTTCGGGATAAATTTTTAACTCACCCAGTGGTTGAGTATCCGAGCTCAGGATGTTTATGCCACCTTCAGCTACAGAGTATACTTTGAAGACAGTCTGATTAAGAGAGCCTACCTTACCCGAAAAAGTGACAATAGCCGGTAATGAATGGGATTCCGAGCTATGTTTTACAGATGCCGGTGC
>JBAQEN010000783.1:0-3705 GCA_049286765.1 Methylococcaceae bacterium | reverse complement strand
GTACGCAATTGCTTGACCACATCATTAAAGGTTAAGGCATTTTTTCCAAAGGGAGCGCTCATATACAGATATCATGGGGGAATCGATCTACTATTTTAGGTGATAGGTATCATAATGAGAATTGCTGTGTCTCGAGGGTATTTGCGTATTATGCTTTGTAATATTTCAATTATACTACGGTAATCTTCCAGTAACATTTAGCAGTAATTAATTAAAGAGCAATAAAAAAATAATATTTCGAGGCTCTTTATGATAAAAAAACATCTGATTCCCTATTTCTTATTACCTGTTTTTGCAGCCCCGGCTGCTCAAGCTGACATAGACCTGATCGCCATTGGCGAAGTCAATGCCAACTATCAGGATCTGTCAACAAAAACAGCAACCCCACTTGAAAATGGCGTTGCAGGAAACCTCCTGGGTGGTATAGGTTCCGGTTTGGCTTATGCCGGCGGCAACAGGTTTATTGCGATTCCTGACCGTGGACCGAACGCTAATTTCTACAACCCGTTGGTCGATGACACTGTATCGTATATCAAACGTTTTCAGACATTTAATCTGGCACTCGCGCCCAACCCTGACTATGATTCTTTCGTCATCGGTTCGCTGCCCTACATTTTACCTCCTTTCCTTGTTGACACTACGTTATTGTACAGCAGAACCCCACTGAGCTATGGCGTCGATGGCACCCCTGCTTTGAATACCTTGGGCAGATATTATTTTAGTGGTCGTTCTGATAATTTCGATGCAAGCAAAAGCTCCGCCAATAGCAATAATAGTCGTCTGGACCCTGAAGCGATACGCGTATCTGCCGATGTGCGTGGTTGCTCCCATCCCCGGGCAAGAGGAAAGAAATAGTGATCATCTTCTGGAAGAAGGTATCGCCGTCAAGTGCAACGACTTGACCACGCTGCCCTTCAAACTGGAGCGCTTGCTCGAAGATCCGGACAGGTTGCTTCGAATGAAGGCTAATGCCTTGCGTTTTGCCAAACCCACCGCCTCGTCAAGCATTGTGAATACTCTGCTCGAAGATCGTCTTCCGCCCCTGTCATTCACCAAAAACCAACGGGTGGCTATTGCCCTGGCAGCAGGTCCGGAATGAGCCATCGTTATGCTCATAATGGCGGACCTGTTTCTTGCAATATTCCGGAATCCAGTAATTGAAGCAGTTGGTACTGATATTTAGGAGCATGAACATCCCGCCAACAGCTTCGCCTATTCGGTGAGTGATCCAAAATACCGCTCACCCTTCCATAAATGGGATCGAAAGAGCTTACATTTCACATAATGAGAAAAGAACAACTTTTCGAGGAATGTATACTGCCCTATAGGTAATTTATCGCTTTAGAGGATAACTTTATCCGCAAATAGGTTCGGCTTAATGTTTTTGAGTCTTTGCGACAGAATCCTTCTTTAAATAAAGATTGATACACCATCCGCACATCCGGCGGGATGCTGGGCAATTTCATGTTTATAACTGGCGGAAGTTGTCGTCACTGTCCCATTGAGGATCATCGTAGTCGGCTGTCGTGTCGTAATTGTATACGATATAGACTACGATGCAGAACGTCAGCAAAAGCAACATCAGACTCGACATCGGTGACTCTTCACCAAGTTTGTCCTCGTCGAGATTCAGATCTTGCAGATAAGGCGGCAAATGTTCGACATCGAATGCACCGGGCTTGCCTATCAGGCTAGATGTCGGGCAGCCGGGTCGACCCGATTGCTTTGACGGGGGGACTGCGCCGTTGGCGAAGGGAATGGCCAAGGCCAAGCTTACAACGAGGAAGGCAGTGTTCAGATGCGTGCTCATTGGTTTGTCTCCTGAGGTTCAAATGGGGAGCCATATGCTCCATAGGTGACTAGTTTGCAGGAAAGCGATGTTAAGTAGAGTCAGGGATTTGTAAATTAAGGTAAACCTGCTGTCCGTCAGGTATCCGTTGGCTATCATCGCGGAAAAAACAAGACATTCGGGGAGTCGCTATTTTCACTGAAAGCTTGTTTTGGGCATCACAGCCCAAGTAAGCAGCGAAAATCAGGCGATCGCTAATGCCTGCGGCAACCCACAGCCGTCCTGAGTCTCTCTTCCTCACCCAACCAGGGGCGGCGGCTCACATCATCCCAATGACTTGACGCGATTTCGGATAGCCTGCATTTTTACTACTCTAAAGCTCCGTTTCCATGACGAACAGCGGAGAAGTCGAAAAACTCGTCCGACATCATCGCCCAAGGGCTTTTACTCAGCAAAAGGAATGTTTATTTCGATACGTAGACCGCCTTGCGGGCGGTTACGGGCCTGAATATGCCCGCCGTGCGCTTCTATCGAGCGATAGGCGATGGCTAAACCCAGACCTATACTTTTGGCCTTGCCACGGTCGCCGCTACGGAAAAACGGTTCGAAAATCGCCGACAAATCACTCTCGGCAACTCCCGGCCCCTGGTCATCGACAGTCACTTGCAAGCAACGTTTGCCGGTATCGAAACGGGCGGCGACCGACACTTCACCGCTTTTTTTACAATGCTGCAACGCATTACGCAGCACGTTTTCAATGGCGCTATGCAGTAATTCGGCACGGCCTTTGACCAGCGTTTCCTCAATTCCGTCGTAGCGAATAACAACCGCATGCTGCTCAGCCTCAAAGCGGGCATCTTCGACAATATCGTCCAGCAACCCGCCGATGTCGAAATCGTGGTTTTCGCTGCCGGAAACACCGGATTCCAAACGGGAAAGTACCAATAATTCGCCCACCAGATCGCTCATCCGTTGCGACTCCCGTTCGATACGTTCCAGCATCGCCTGCAATTTTTCCGGTTGCTGCTGGGCCAGACCGATAGCGGCCTGTATTCGCGCCAGCGGTGAACGCAATTCGTGGGAAACATCGTGCAACAAGCGTTGCTGGGCATGCACCAGACTATGAATCTGTCCGGCCATGTTATCAAAATCCCGTCCCAGATCGGATAATTCATCGCGGCGATTTCCCATCAACGCGCCGACCCGTGTATCCAGATCGCCTTGGGCCAGCGCGGCAAAAGCGTTACGCAAACTGCGAATTGGCTTGGCAAAATACAAGGCCAGCGCCGCACTGAACATCAGGCTGGCAAAAGTACCCGCCAGAATCGGCAACAGCGGCGATGGCGGTTCACCCGGCTGCCGCGGAGGATGAGACGAAGGATCATCAGGAAGAGTTGGCGGAGCAAAACCGCTATCCGGCATGGGCCCCGGACGGTCAATAAAGCCGTGTTCGGGCAGCGGCACAAACAGTAAATAACGCTGTCCATCCTCTCCCGATACCACACGAATAGCTTCAGGATAGGCAGACTGCGAGAATAATGTGCGGGCCTGCTGCAAAACCTCGGGCGCTACACTGCGCTGTAAAATTTCCCGGTCTTGATCATCAACCGCATAAACCGGCGGAACAGGCGCTTCGTGCATCGCATCGAGAAAATTGTGCAAACCGGCAGCACTGCCATACCGCATAACATTCTCCGCCGCGGCGACAAACGCTGACGCGTGCCTGACATCGACCGAATGCTTGGCCGTTTCATCCCCCTTCCAGGCATTATGCCTTAACCAGACAGCCGTGCCGGCACCGATACCGGCCACCAGCAAAGCCAGCCAGAAGGTAAGGAAAAACTTCCAAAACAATCGTCCCATGCCATCACTCCTTAACTAATTGATAACCCTGGCCGCGCACCGTTTGAATATAA
>JBAQEN010000782.1:0-8818 GCA_049286765.1 Methylococcaceae bacterium | reverse complement strand
TAAATTTCGTCATTCATTGCTTCAGAAAGCATTTTCAGAGACGCTTTAAACGGCGGTTTGATTTGACATTCATGCTGACCAGGTTGATTCATGCCTGAGCGCTTACGTCGCACATAGCATGATACTTACTGAAAGTGGCTGGAGCTTGATAGTAATCAGGAAACAATTTGCTTCTCAAAGTCAGCAGTGATGATTGATATCGTTATCGGATTAATAAATAAGGCAGAATTTGGAATCGATATTTATAGTAAGCATGAGTTCAACTCTTCCTTGTTTAATCTTGCTGGGAGAGTGGATAGGTGAAAGGCAAAAATTACATATCAAATACCATACGCCTTTCACCCTATGTCTGAATAAAGTCAATGACGGCAAGCGCATTGTCGATTAAAATGTACTGGTTTTACTTAGACTGTTATCAGTTATCTTCTGAAGTACATACATTTCAAATGACAAAATACATTTTCATTACCGGCGGTGTTGTTTCATCGCTAGGCAAGGGCATTGCTGCATCGTCGCTTGCCGCTATTCTTGAAGCCCGCGGCCTCAAAGTTACTATGACCAAGCTGGATCCTTATATCAATCTTGATCCTGGCACTATGAGTCCTTTTCAACATGGCGAGGTATTTGTTACTGAAGATGGCGCTGAAACTGATCTGGATTTAGGTCATTATGAGCGGTTTCTTAAAACCACGATGGCCAAAAAGAATAATTTCACCACGGGGCAGGTTTATGACAGTGTCTTGCGCAGAGAGCGTAAGGGTGAATATTTGGGTGCAACCGTTCAGGTTATTCCGCATATTACCGATGAAATAAAGCGCCGGGTTTATCTTAGCGCCGAAGGCATGGATGTAGCTATAGTTGAGGTCGGCGGCACCGTCGGTGATATTGAATCGCTACCTTTTCTGGAAGCCATCCGGCAGATGCGTTTTGAATTGGGTAGTGAAAGGTCTCTGTTTATTCATTTAACGCTGGTCCCTTATATTCGTTCTGCGGGTGAAATAAAAACCAAGCCCACTCAGCATTCGGTAAAAGAACTGCGGTCTATTGGTATACAGCCGGATATTCTGATTTGCCGTTCCGAACAACCCATACCTGTCAGTGACCGCCGTAAAATTGCCTTGTTTACCAATGTCGAGGAAAAAGCGGTTATTTCTGCGGTCGATGCAGACTCCATTTATCGAATTCCGCTGCTACTGCATGAGCAAGGTCTGGATGATATCGTAGTCAGTAAATTGAGGCTGAATGCTCTGCCAGCAGATTTAACGGAATGGAAGAATGTAATTGAAGCTTTGATGCATCCTGCTAATGAAGTGATTATTGCCATTGTCGGCAAATATGTCGATCATTCCGATGCCTATAAATCACTGAATGAAGCCTTGATTCATGCCGGTATCCGTACCCGTGTGAAGGTCAATATTAACTATATTGATTCAGAAATCATCGAGGACGAAGGCGTTGCCAGACTGAAAGATGTTGACGCCATCCTGGTGCCGGGCGGTTTTGGCGAGCGCGGTGTGGAAGGCAAAATTTCAGCAGTTCGCTATGCGCGCGAAAATAAAATTCCTTATCTGGGTATTTGTTTGGGGATGCAAGTGGCTGTTATTGAATTTGCACGCGATGTTGCCGGCCTGGAAGGTGCGCATAGCACAGAATTTTTGCCTAAATCACCGCATCCTGTCATTGGTTTGATTACCGAATGGATGGCTGAAAGCGGTCAGCTGGAAACCCGCGACGAAAATTCCGATTTAGGCGGCTCCATGCGTTTAGGTGGCCAGCAATGCCGATTGCAACCCGATTCCTTGGCTTTTCAGCTTTATCAGAAAGATGTGATTACTGAAAGACATCGCCACCGTTATGAGTTTAACAACCAGTATTTTGAAAAGCTGGAAAAGGCAGGCATGCGGTTTTCCGGTAAGTCTATTGATGGCCGGTTGGTCGAAGTAGTGGAAATTTCTGATCATCCGTGGTTTTTAGCGTGTCAATTTCATCCGGAATTTACTTCAACACCCAGAAAAGGGCACCCCTTATTTTCCGGTTTTGTCATCGCAGCTTCTCAACATAAAAAGGTAACAGGCAAATGAAATTATGTGGTTTTGAAGTTGGTTTAGACCGGCCGTTTTTTTTGATTGCAGGTCCTTGTGTGATTGAAAGTGAGCAATTGGCGCTGGATACAGCCGGCTATCTGAAAGAATTAACAACGGCATTAAACATTCCGTTTATTTACAAATCATCGTTTGATAAAGCCAATCGTTCATCACACGAAAGTTTCAGAGGTTTAGGTATAGAGAAGGGCTTGGAAATACTGGCAAAAGTTAAGCAACAGATCCAGGTGCCTGTGTTAACCGATGTCCACGAAGACACGCCATTAGCCGAAGTTGCTGAGGTTGTTGACGTCATGCAGACGCCGGCTTTTCTATGCCGGCAAACCAATTTTATTCAACAAGTGGCCTCGCAAGGCATACCGGTTAATATTAAAAAAGGCCAGTTTCTGGCGCCTTGGGATATGGTGAATGTAGCCAATAAAGCCAAAGCGACCGGCAACCAGCAGATTATGGTTTGTGAGCGCGGCGTTTCCTTCGGATATAACAACCTGGTTTCCGATATGCGCTCCTTGGCGGTGATGCGAGACACCCATTGTCCTGTAGTTTTTGATGCGACCCATTCCGTACAATTACCCGGCGGACAGGGCACCTGTTCAGGCGGGCAACGAGAATTTGTACCTGTGTTAGCCAGAGCTGCTATCGCGGTGGGTGTTGCCGGACTGTTTATGGAAACCCATCCTAATCCTAGCGAGGCCAAAAGTGATGGCCCAAATGCCTGGCCTTTATACAGAATGCAAGAATTATTAGAAACGTTATTGGTTTTAGATAATGCGGTTAAACGCAAGCCGTTAATTGAAACAACTTTGTAACTATCGTTGTATTAATTCCCATGACTAAAATTACGCAGTTATCGCAACTTGATTTAACGGCCAGTTATAGTTATGCCGATTATTTAACGTGGCAGTTAAATGAAGCAGTGGAATTAATTAAAGGCAAGATTCAGTTGATGTCGCCTGCGCCAAATGTTAAACATCAACGGCTTTCTATTTATCTGAGTAGTCGATTATTTTTTTATTTTGAAAACAAAGCCTGCCAAGTATTTTCCGCGCCGTTTGATGTCCGGTTATATGACCGGACAAAATCGCTATTAGCCAATAAAGAAATTACCACCGTAGTGCAACCTGATATTTGTGTAATTTGTGATAACAGCAAACTGGATGAACAGGGTTGTAATGGCGCGCCTGATTGGATTATTGAAATCTTATCTAAAGGGAATTCTAAAAAGGAAGTTAAAATCAAACATGCGCTGTATGCCGAAAGTGGCGTGAAAGTATATTGGCTGATTTATCCTTACGAGGAAGTCGTTCAGGAATTTGTTATAAATAACGAAAATGACAGCTATCAATTAGTTAATAGTTATGCAGGTGATGATATAGCAGCACCTCATTTATTTCCTGATTTGGAAATTGATTTGTCTGAATTATTTAAAGACAGTTAATTTCATTTCCCCATCTATATTCAACCCATACGCAATAATTACGTCACTTTTATTTTTTTAACCTTTGGAGCAATAACAACATGAGCAATATTGTTGACATTAAAGCAAGAGAAATTTTAGATTCACGCGGTAATCCGACCCTGGAAGCTGATGTCGTATTGGCATCCGGTGTGATTGGCAGTGCCATGGTTCCTTCCGGTGCATCAACAGGCGAGCGAGAAGCCATCGAATTGCGTGATGGCGATAAATCCCGTTATTTAGGTAAAGGTGTATTAAATGCGGTTAATAACGTCAAAACTGAAATCCGTTCTGCGATTATCGGTATGGACGTCGCTGATCAGGCAGGAATTGATAACAAAATGATTGCCCTGGACGGCACGGATACGAAAGCCCGTCTGGGCGCCAATGCCATGCTGGCGGTTTCGATGGCGGCAGCACACGCAGCGGCAAAAGAAGCGGGTCAACCGTTGTATCGCCATTTAAATACCTCCGGTGAATTCATCATGCCTGTGCCGATGATGAATATCATCAACGGCGGTTCACATGCCGATAACAGCGTAGATCTGCAAGAATTCATGATTTTGCCGGTCGGTGCACCGACTTTCCGTGAAGCGATTCGTTATGGCGCGGAAGTGTTTCATAACCTGAGCAAAGTTTTAAAAGCAAAAGGTTTAGCAACCACCGTGGGTGATGAAGGCGGTTTTGCGCCTAACCTAAGTTCAAACGAAGAAGCCATTAGCGTAATTCTGCAAGCGATAGAACAAGCGGGTTACAAGCCGGGCGTAGACATATATTTGGGCCTGGATGCTGCGGCATCTGAATATTATGCGGACGGGATTTATAATCTGGCGTCAGAAAGTAAAACCTACAGTTCAGAGCAAATGGCTGATTTCTTCGTTGATTGGGTCAATCGTTATCCGATTATCAGCATTGAAGATGGTTTTGATGAAAACGACTGGGACGGCTGGAAACTGATGACCGAAAAACTGGGTGGACGCATTCAGTTGGTCGGCGATGATTTATTCGTGACCAACCCTGCCATCTTGAAAAAAGGCATAGAAAAAAATATCGCCAATTCGATCCTAATTAAAGTCAACCAAATCGGCACCCTGACCGAAACTTTCGCTGCGGTAGATATGGCCCATAAAGCCTCATACACAGCGGTTATGTCCCATCGTTCCGGCGAAACTGAAGATGTTACCATTGCTGATTTAGCCGTAGCAACCGGTACAGGTCAAATTAAAACCGGTTCATTAAGCCGTTCTGACCGTGTCGCCAAATACAACCGTCTGATGAAAATTGAAGAAGAGTTGGGCAGTTTGGCTAAATATGCAGGCCGTAGCGCGTTTAGAATGCTTTAATACTTTTAGGCTCAAGGTGAAAGGCGCAAGGCGAAAAAAAGAATTTTGCGTCTTTAGCCTTATGCCTTTCACATTAAAATTATGAAAATTCTTCTTTCAATCATTATCCTGCTGGTTATTCTTCTTCAATACCGCTTATGGTATGGCGATGGCGGTATTGAAGAGATTAGAGCCTATCAACAGCGTCTTGATGACCTCAAGGAACAGGTAGAAGAAAAAAGGGAGCGTAATGAAGCGCTTTATGCTGAAGTAGAGGATTTGAGAAAAGGCCAGGAAGCCCTGGAAGAGCGAGCCAGGGATGAATTAGGAATGATTAAAGAGAGCGAAACGTTTTTTCAGGTTCTTGAGTGAGATATAAAAAAGCGCAGGGCTAAAAGTGTTTTTACTTTTAGCCCTGCGCTTTTTTTTTCATATATCTTATGGAAATCGGGACTAAGATATAACCCAAAATAAGTTTTACATTCACCCAATTATCGTAATTCGTTTTAATTATCTTAGGCCTCGCCATCTGCATGAGCTATAAAGGAGAAATACCATGTTTAAAAATAAGAAGTTTTTGTTTGTGTTAATGTTGTTGGCGATAACTCCAGGCACTGTTTTTATGGTGCCGAAAACAGCTGCCGCGAATGCTTGGTCGAAGATTGAGTCTTTGGATTTGGTTTCGGCTGCGTGCGCCTCCGGACCGGCACAGTATCCCGAGCTTATTCGCTTGCGTGATGACATATCAAAAGCAGAAAGTCTTAATGAAGCACGAGCACTGGCTCTTGCCCCGACGGCCGATGCAATAGACGCGCTCATAAATGCCCGTTCCATTATGCCCTTTAGCGAAGACCTGCGCTTGGCCGAAACCCGGCTCAACGATGCGCGTTCGCGCATTGAAGCTGCCGATACGCAAGACCAGGTTGCGGATGAGTTTTCCGGTATGATGCTCGCCGGGCTCGATGATGACCGAGTAGCTGGAGTAAGTGTAGGAAAAGTCGGATGCAGCTACTCAACAGGAGAAACAATCGCCATCATCGTTGGCTTGATCTTGGGCATTATCCCCGGACTGATTTTACTTATCGTGCTTTGTTGATGGGATCATTGAGCACAATAGTGTGGCGAATTACGCTAACAGGGTCTACCCCTTTTCCCAGCAAGCGCGTCGAAATCTGGAAGATTTTACTCAACGTTTGAAAAAAATATTCATCATCCTGAAAATACAGAGAATTTTATGAAATTGTTACTGATACTCACCGAAGCCTTGAACCTGTTCAAAAGCCTGCTGAATGACCTGAGGGGAAAACGAAGCCTGGTTTATTTACTGATTCTTGCTTTTTCGGTGTCCATCGCTTCCGGATTTATTCTTTATGTTCTCGATCCTAATATTCATTCAGTGTTAGATGGGATATGGTCTGCCTGGGTAACAATGACGCATGTGGGTTTCGGTGACGTAGTGCCAACGTCGTTTTTGGGACGTTTGCTATCGGCTATGCTGATTTTGTTTGGACTTACTTTGTTTGCATTGTTTACCGCAATATTGTCAGTGACCCTTATTGGCAAAAACATTGATACATGGGGACATGATGTGCGGCAAATCGAACATGAAACCAGCCAGATCGAGAAGGAAGAAAATCAGATTATCCGTGAGTTGGCCCGGTTACACGAACGCATGTCCGCGCTGGAAAAACAGTTGTCAGCAAATGCCGGGAAAGAAAATTAATAGTCATACGCTTTTCCACTCACCGGCTTTTTGGATATACGAAGCTGAAGTCGCCAAGTCCAAGATTACCAATCTGGAGATTGCTAACCAGCTAAAGACGAAATATGTTTTTTTATCTTCATTATACTTATGACCCATTCAATAAAATTCTGGGCTGTTGTTCCGGCTGCCGGTGTTGGCAAGCGCATGAATGCAGACCGGCCCAAACAATATCTGGAGCTAGCCGGTAAAACAGTCATCGAGCATACCTTGTTGCGGTTGTTAAATGCTGAAGTTTTTGCCGCTATTGCCGTTGCAATTTCGGAAGAAGACCCTTACTGGCCCGAGCTTGAAGTGTCGGCTCATGAAAAGATAATTACCGCAGCCGGCGGCAAGGAACGGGCCGATTCTGTGCTTTCGGCGTTAAAATCAATCCGCGAAGCAGCTTCGGATAATGACTGGGTACTGGTGCATGATGCAGCCAGGCCTTGTATCACCACGACGGATATACATCACCTCATTGACTCGCTGGTAAACGATGAGGTGGGCGGAATTCTCGCCTTATCGTCCCATGACACCTTAAAAAATGTTCAGGGTAGTAACATAATTGGCACATTGGATAGAAGTCATATCTGGCGGGCTTTAACACCGCAGATGTTTCGTTATGGTCTGTTAAAAAACGCATTGGAAGCAGCAGAAGGCAATCCAGCCATCACGGATGAAGCCAGCGCTTTGGAATTGCAAGGCCTGCAACCGAAAATTGTCGAAGGCCGACCTGACAATATAAAAATTACGCGGCCCGAAGACTTGGCATTAGCACAATTTTATATGGAGCATCAAAATGATTAGAGTAGGGCAGGGCTATGATGTCCATCGTTTTAATAAAGGCGATCACATTATTTTAGGCGGTGTGAAAATAGACTATGAACAAGGTCTGGAAGCGCATTCGGATGGCGATGTGGTGCTGCATGCGCTCTGTGATGCCTTGCTGGGTGCGGCGGCTTTAGGCGATATAGGCAAGCATTTCCCCGATACGGATCCTGAATTTAAAGGCGCAGACAGCCGCGTATTACTGCGTCATGTTTACCGCATCGTGCAGGACAAGGGTTATCAGCTCGTGAATGCCGATATGACTATCATTGCTCAGGCCCCCAAAATGGCGCCTCATATCGCCGCGATGTGCAGCAATATTGCCGCTGATTTGAATGTGGATATTGATCGCATTAATGTCAAGGCCACCACAACAGAAAAGCTGGGATTCGAAGGGCGTAAAGAAGGCATTGCTGTACAAGCCATTGTCCTGATTGAAAAATAAAAGAGGCGCAAGGCAAAAGGAATTTTTGCATTACCGCAAGAGCGCAGGAATGAGAATGCTTAAAACTATATGGCAGTGACCACACAAACTATCGAAATCCCCGTTTGGCCTTACGTTTACGGTTCACCTTCCGGTCAGGGTAAAATCCGCAGTTATCCGGAAGATTTTGTCGTTAAAGAAATGCTTGCTTTTGAACCGTCAGGCACGGGCGAGCATGCCTTTTTGCAAATAGAAAAGACCGGCGAAAATACCGATTATGTCGCCCGACAATTAGCGCGGTTTGCCAATGTCAGGCAGCGTGATGTCAGTTTCGCCGGGCTAAAAGACCGGCATGCCGTCACGACTCAATGGTTTAGCGTCTGGTTACCTGGCAAAGCAGACCCTGACTGGACTGAGTTTGAAACAGACGGCATGAAGGTGCTGCATACCGTGCGCCATGCCCGGAAATTAAAACGCGGCGTATTGTCAGGAAACAGCTTTAAACTCACTATTCGTGACTGGCAAGGCGATAAAGAAAGAACCATCCAGCAATTGGAAGCCATAAAAGCCAACGGCATTGCTAATTATTATGGCTCGCAACGGTTTGGTAACGAAGGCCAAAATATAAATAAAGCTTTGGCAATGTTTCAGGGCGCAAAAGTCGGGCGAGAACAACGCAGTCTGTATATATCAGCGGCGCGTTCCTACCTTTTTAATCAGATTTTAGCTTACCGGATTTCCCGGAAAAACTGGAATCAGCCCGTTTCGGGTGATACCTATATGTTTGATCTGTCGCATAGCTGTTTTAAATCGGAGCAGCCGGATACTGAAATTATCCGCCGGCTGGAGGCAAATGAAATCCATCCAACAGGCGCATTGTGGGGCAGGGGAGAAGCGGGTGTGTCGGCGGATACTCTGGGCATTGAGCATGGCATTATCGAC
>JBAQEN010000781.1:0-5870 GCA_049286765.1 Methylococcaceae bacterium | reverse complement strand
TCCCACATAGGGCGCGCTACACCAATCCGACCCTGTCTGGCAAGATGCCCATTAAACAGAATATGGACATAAACACCTCTGTCCTGGGCGTGTATCAAGGCATCGACGACACTATCATGATGATCTCCCAACAGGTCGCCCATCAAAAACAAACACAGCTTGATCGAACGTCTGGCATGATGGATTTCGGCCAGGATGGCATGATGAGGGCGATAAATCCTGCCGTTGAGCATGGTGTGTCTGCCGAAGGTATAAAGCAGATTGAAATGACTTAAAGGATCGATGCCATATTTTTGAATAACCCCACCACGTTGACTCTGGAATATATTGTCTAGCAAACGGCATACGCCTTTAGTATGAAAGGTCATGCCGGATTCCCAGTTAGCCCACCAGCGGTCGAAGGTAATATTAAATGAACCGAGTATGCAGTCCTCATCGTTAAAAATAACAAATTTGGTATGCATGTCCGGCTCAACCTCAATGAGATGGTGCTTGGGCGTGCAAAAGACGCCAACCAGCTCAACTCTGGCGCGTTTCAATCGGGCATAATTTTGACTGTTGGTGAGGGTCATCTTGCGCCAGTCCACAATACACTGAACCAAGACCCCCTGATGACTGGCATGAATCAAATGGGAAATGAAATCGTGATCATCTATACAGTCAACACTAACTTTGATGGTACAAAGCCGGCCAGGGTTTTCCCATTTACTGCGTATTACCTTGTCTATATGATCATGGATAAAACGTTTGGGATGATAAGGGTGGTACTGCTGACCTTTGGTAAATTTAGGGATAAGATTCAACGATTCGAAATGGTGGTTATACCAGTCTACGTCGCTCTGTAATTCGCCTGCATTCAGTTCATAGGTTCGATAAGCGTTAGGGGTTGCCCATTCACCTGTGATCCTTCGATACTGAGAATGTCCATCCTGTGCTTGATGCCGGTCCATGAAAATGTAGTCATTTTGTGAGGGAATGGAGTGCTCATCCAGATGCACAATGAAAGAAAACTTGATGCAGTTAATCGGACCGAAGTTGTTGGAAAACGGATGTATATAAAAATCACGTGTGCAACGCTTGTGGCGATCCCATTGGATATCAAAGGCATCTGTATCAACGATATAAGTTTCGCATGAACCATGGTCGCGATACACTTTAAGGATAACCTTGACATTGGCCTGAGCACCGAAGAATACATCAAATTCTATTTTTCCCCAGCGAATATCAAATTTATCATTGAAATCATTGACTCTTTGAAAATAGCCACCTAGATGCCCATGTAAGGGCATGGCATAGTGTTCTGCTATTTGCATATCATTACCTTGCATAAAATTAAACTTTTTATATTGTCTTTATTCATTTTACTAAATGATGGTTCTATGTAATTGTTGACAGAGGTGTTCCCGGGCCAGGGTTACTTCGGTTCAAATGTCATCAGATAACCACAATGATCCGAGACTCTGCCGTAATCTTCATCAGTAAACAGCACCCTTCCTGAAATAATACGTAAATCACTTGCTTTGTTCATGAATATATAATCAATACGATAATCATCGGCAAGATAATGTTGCCAGTAGGGGTCATTCACTTTAAAAATTTTTTCAAAAACGCCATGGGAGTTGGCCGCTAAAAACTGGTCATCATATTCATTAGAGCTGACCACCAGATTATAGCCTTCTGATCCTGCTGCGATATTAAAATCACCACACAGCATTGTTCCATTGACATCTCCAGTTTGGTAGTCAGCTGCCCACTTACTCAGTCTTTTGAACTGCTCTGCAAAGCCATCATCCCACCAGCTTAGATGCGCTGAAAAAAAATTGATTAAACCCATGTAGGGAACATGCACTTGCGCCATCACGACTTTTCTGGAATGGATGCTGTAGGCGCTATGGCTGTTCGAAACATATTTTGATTCCTGTTTTAATAACGGGTACCGGCTCAAGATTGCCACGCCTTCGCGGTATTTATCAAAACCCAGATGCGACCAATCCGTATAGAGATGATAAGGCGGATTAAGACGATCATTAATTATTTTGGCCGAATTGCTATTCCAGTCACCATGTCCATCATTCCAAAGTTCAGCGACTTCCTGAAGACAGACAATATCAACATCCAGTTCGTTAATAGCCTTGGCTATTTGTGAGAACTTGTAATCCTGATTTTCTTCCTGGTAACAATGCAGATTAAGGATCATAACGTTTAGCGGTTCATGGCTAAGCGAGTAATTCTTTCCATGGTTGTTGTCCCATATAACCTGATCTTTGTTCTCACAAGAAATAGTATATTGCAATCGGAACGCATCGTTGATCTTGAGTAAACCTTGCCAGATCTGAGAGCCATATTGATTCGGATTCCTGGCATTACTACGGGACTTTTCATCCCAATAGTTTCTTTTGAAATGACAGGGGGTTTTATATGTGTGCTTCCAATTGTCAGCAGTCCAGTGAATAACGACTGATTCAGCATGCACAGACTGATTTACCGATACTGTGATGGGAACGTATTTCTGACCTTCTTTCAGGTCATTCTCAAAGCCAATGTTCAACACCGGATTAGAAGATACAATCTTAAGGCCGGAATCGGCCTGACTGGAATAATTCAAGCCGTGCTTATTATCCCAATATTCTCTATCCTGGGTTCGATACCGCAAGGCAAAATTGATATTACCCGGTAATGATTTATCTGCTGTGCAATTGCATGTTATTTGGGCCCGCCAGTATTCTCTATCGTTATCCAATTTGCTGTGATAGGTTGCCGATAGCGTATGCCATTCTTCATCCTCCCCCGCCCAAAGAACATCGCACTGCTTGTCATGGCTTAAGTTTGCTACCAGCATAAAAAACGACAGTTCCTGTTGAAGAACTCTTTTTTTTCTGGAAATTGTATTTCCTACATACAGCAACTGAATTTCATTCATCCGTCGTCTCTAATCGTTAGAGACGCACTAATAGCGCCCAATTAAACCTGGACGTGATTGCGCGTATCTACTTTAAGGCTTTCATATAACGCCAGATACTGCTCAGCGCTGCGGTGCCAGGAGAAATCCATTTTCATGGCGCTAGATTGTATTTCCTTCCATGTATCGGGAAAGCTGTATAAAATCATGGCCCGCTTAATGGCTTCCAGCAAAGAACTTGAACTGGCTTCGTTGAAGACAATACCGCTCGCCGTGTGCTTGGCTAATGATTCCGGCAAGGAATCAATGACAGTATCAGCCAAACCTCCGGTTTTTCTGACGATAGGAATCGTACCATAGCGTTGACTGTACATTTGATTTAAACCGCAGGGTTCAAATCGCGATGGCATTAAGAATATATCAGCACCCGCCTCGATAAGATGAGCCAGTGCTTCATCATAGCTAATTGTTATCGCGATTTTATCAGGATATAAATCAGCCAATTTTTGTAGTTGTTTTTCAAAGCCTTTATCGCCATTGCCGAGCAATACAAATTGCATGTCCATGGTACTCATTTCTGGAAGGCATTCTAAAATCAAGTCTATGCCTTTTTGCTCAACCAGTCTGCCGATGAGTCCAAATAGAGGAATACGCTCATTAACCGGCAACTTGAATCTTCTTTGTAATTCGGCCTTGTTGAGCCGTTTTTTGTTGAGCGTTTCGATGGTAAAGTTCTGAGCAATATAAGGATCTGTTTCAGGATTCCATTGCTCGAGATCAATACCGTTGATAATGCCGCCTAAAGATTCTTTTCGATGATCCAGCAGGCCTTCAAGGCCATAACCAAATTCCGGCGTTTGAATTTCCATCGCGTAGGTCGGGCTAACGGTAGTAATGTAATCGGCATAAACCAAGCCGCCTTTAATGAAAGATAGCATTTCATGAAATTCCAGCCCATCAGGTTGCCATAACCTGCCCGGTATGTTTAATGTGGTTGCTGTAGCAGCAGGGAATAAGCCCTGATAAGCCATATTATGTATAGTAAAAACGGTCGAGGGCGGGTCTTTCTCAAGCGATAATAAAGCTGGAACTAAACCGCTTTGCCAGTCGTTACAGTGGACTATATCGGGTTTCCAGTCCTGATGTATCCTATCCATGGCGGCTTCAACAGCGATACGGCAGAATAATGCAAAGCGTTCAGCATTGATGGGCCAGGGTTCACCCTTTTCGTCGACATAGGGGTTACCCGGATAGTTGTAGTAGACCGGATAATCAACCAGCCAGACTTTAACATGACTGTCGGGCATACGAGTTTCAAGTATATTGATGTTCCGGTTATCAACCCGTATAGAACAAAGAAACAAAACATTTTCAGTGGTTTTTAAAGACTGATAATTAGGTATAATTAATTTTATGTCTTGAGATAATTCAGCTAATGCTTTAGGCAGGCTACCGCAAACATCAGCAAGACCTCCGGTTTTAATCAGGGGATGTGCTTCACTGGTAACAAAAAGTATTTTTTTCATAATGATTCTTTTCGATCATTTTTTGATCATTTATAGCTACAGTGTGCGCTTGTTGAGCGCACACTGTGAAGAGTATCGATCCGCTTAACGCGCACTTGCATACTATAATTTCAGGATCAAAGCTCCCAAAGGTGGCAAGGTTAGGCTAATGGAGTGAGGGTGATTCATCCACGGCGTAGGTTCTGATAAAACCACGCCATTACCCATGTTGCTGCCATCATAATATTTGGAATCAGAATTAAAAATTTCTGTATAGGTGCCAGCTTCAGGCACGCCGAGCCGGTAATGCTCTCTGGGTACGGGAGTGAAGTTGAGAACAACAATTATCTCTTCGGATTTGTTTTTACGCCGGTAACTGATAATAGATTGTTGCACATCATGGCAATCAATCCATTCAAAACCATGATGGTCAAAATCATGCGTAAATAAAGCGGGATGCTTTTTTAAGAGGTGATTCAGATCCTTGACTAATGTTTGCACGCCCTTATGATGCGGGTAATCCAATACGTACCAATCCAAATCTTTGTTAGAATTCCATTCACTGCCTTGCCCGAACTCACAACCCATAAACAATAGTTTTTTGCCCGGATAAGTGTACATAAAGGTATATAACAGCCGTAAATTGGCAAAGCGCTGCCATTCATCCCCCGGCATTTTACTAACTAATGAACCTTTGCCATGTACCACTTCATCATGAGAAAAGGGGAGAGTGAAGTTTTCGGTAAAAGCATAGAGCATCCCGAAAGTGAGCTGATCATGATGATACTTACGGTGTATCGGTTCCTCGCTCATGTAAGCCAGTATGTCATGCATCCAGCCCATATTCCATTTCATTGAAAAGCCCAACCCGCCAGTCCATGTTGGACGGGTCACCTGAGGCCAAGCAGTGGATTCTTCGGCCATCATGACAGTACCTGGATGCAGGTCGTGGGTTACGGTATTGAGTTCTCTGAAAAAATCGATGGCTTCCAGATTCTCGTTGCCGCCATACATATTTGGAATCCAGTCATTTTCTTCACGTGAATAATCCAGATAAAGCATGGAAGCTACAGCATCGACTCTTAAACCATCAAGATGAAACTCTTCCAGCCAAAATAACGCGCTGGCGAGTAAAAAGTTTTTAACCTCATTACGTCCATAATTATAGATCAGCGTACCCCAGTCTCGGTGTTCGCCTTTACGCGGGTCTTCATGTTCATACAGGGCGCTGCCATCAAAACGGGCAAGGGCAAAAGCATCTTTTGGAAAATGAGCAGGGACCCAATCAAGAATAATGCCTATGTCGTTTTGGTGGCAGGCATCGACAAAATAACGGAAATCATCGGGAGTACCGTGACGACTGGTTGGGGCAAAATAGCCTGTGGTTTGATAACCCCATGAACCATCAAAGGGATGCTCGGTTACAGGCAACAATTCAATATGGGTAAAACCCATCTCTTTAACAT
>JBAQEN010000780.1:0-1753 GCA_049286765.1 Methylococcaceae bacterium | reverse complement strand
ATAAGCATACTATGTGCACAATGTAATACGTCATAATAAATAAAGCTACTTATGAATTATGGGTAATATTAAACAAACAGTGCTAAAATTACATATAAGGTATTCGCAGCCGGCTTACTGTAGTGAGATAATCAGCGTTCTTCAGTTTTTCATCGGAGAAATCAGGAAGAAATTATTAAGGCGTATCTGCGCAAAAGAGTCCTTATGCAATCATAGCCAGACTTCTTGATGTCCATCGGTTTAACTGTGGTTAGGGTTGGTGTCCAGTGACCTTGTGCAGTAAGTTTTATTTAAATCACCTGGCTATTTGTATCTAAAGATCAATATCTATGTCTGAAATAAATGTATATGAATGGGAAGATATCCGAAAATATTTTCCACCTGAAAGGATAGCTAAGATTCGAGCCGAAATCCTTGAACTGCAAAAATCTGGAAAATACACCGATGAAGAACTATGGAAAATGTACGGGATGAGCGAACGTACTTTCTATGATCTTGTTGCACGAGGAAAAGAAGGAAGTACAACAGAAGACCTGAAGGACAAACCTTCGAAGCCCAAAAATCCAAATCGGAAGCTTACGGATGAAGATAAGGCTGAAATAATAAATCTCCGGATGGATGATACAAACAGGATTGAATCATCAAAACTTGCGTTTGTTGAATCAATGGAAAAAACAAATCGTGTTTTAAAGCCGGAGAAGCTACAGCGATTGCTGGAATTAATGGATAAAGCCGTCAAAGGAGTTCGAAGAATTGCAGCTTTATTCAATAGAAAGAAAGAGAACGAAAAAAGCTCAGTTCGGGTAAGTAAATCATGGGTTTCCTGCATTCTTACTGCTGCCGGACTGACTGAAAAACAGAAAACTGCTACGGAACCCAAACACCTTCATCGCCCACAAGAACCATTAAGCTCGTTCAACATGGACTATACTCAACGGAGGATTGGAAGTGGCGAGACCGTATACGCTTTTGGTATCCTTGATATTTATAACAGCGGTATAGTGATCCTTGATGCGCATAGGTCAAAATCTGGCAAGAATGTGGTGGATTCTCTTTGCCAGTTACGCAAAATGATACCTCCAGATGTTGTAATAGAAATCCGGTCTGATGGAGGTTTGGAATTTAATAATGCGACTGTGCGTGAATATTGTAATAAAAATAATATCATCCACAATATTCTTCCAAAGGCACATCCATGGTTAAACGCTTTCATTGAACGAGCAATAGAGACTCTGCAATATGAATTTATAAATCTGCAATACCATGCAAGTTTTGAAGATTTTCAGAACTCTCTTATGAATGCGAAGAATGGATACAATCTGCGTGAACATTCATCATTCAACTATCGAAGTCCACTGGAAATATGGAACTCCTCAGGAATTTCAGTAGGCATTACTGCAGGAGGTCTGTGGACATGAACGCTAATCGAAACTGTATAAACGTTTTATACACCATGACCTCTTTTATCGACAAAAACTAAAAAACAATAAGCTACAGAAAACCTTATGCACCCACATGTGGATGCTTCGTAATTCATTGCGGATGTCCATGATTGAAGGCGGTGCTTCATGCTCAAGTTATAAACAAAAAACGGAATATTATGTTCATATTTCTATGGTCATAGAATTGATATTTATGTTCATTAACTTTATAAAATGTGAATAAGAAAATAGCAAAAATTTTGATGTCACTACTTATAATAGTGATAGTATCGTTACCAGTGATGGCGGCAACATATACACCGGCTCAAGTG
>JBAQEN010000779.1:0-1759 GCA_049286765.1 Methylococcaceae bacterium | reverse complement strand
CCTCCTGTTCGGCCTTTAGTCGTTCCCGCTCTTTTTTTGCCGCGATACGGGCCTGCTCTTCTTCGTGCTGTTGCCGGGCGATGCGTTCCATGCGGGCATTGCGGTCATCGATCAGGCGTTTGGTTTGTTCAGATTTGTGTTGAGCTTGCTGTCTGGCCGCTACTTCACCCGAGGCATATTTAAAATACTGCACGAGGGGAATATTGGAGGGACAGATATAGGAACAACAACCGCAACTAATACAGTCTTTCAGGCCTATATCAACTGCAACATCGAGTTGATTGATACGGATATTGTTTGCCATATCCAAAGGACGTAATCCCGCAGGACAAACACTGATACAACTGGCGCAGCGAATGCAGGGCTGTTCATCGGTGTTTTTCAATTCGCTTTGCGTTAATGCCAGAATGCCGCTAGTGGCCTTGACTGTGGGCAAACCCGCGTGCGGCAAAGAATCGCCCATCATCGGGCCACCCATAATAATTCGTGCGGTTTCGTCCGGATTTACCTTACAAAAGTCAAACAGCTCAGAGATTAACGTTCCCAATGGTGCTTCTACATTCATGGGACGGCCTACCGCGCCACCCGACACGGTGACAACCCGGCTTACCAATGGGTGTCCATGCCGAATAGCCTTATGAACGGCATGAGCGGTACCGACATTATGAATAGTAACGCCGATTTCCGATGAGCGGCACCCCACCGGAACTTCCTTGCCCGTCACAAAGCGAATCAATTGCCTGTCCCAGCCCATAGGATAGCGGGTAGGAATTTGCATGACCTTGATTAAAGGGTAGGGTAGAGCGGCAGCCTGCATGGCAAGAAAAGCTTGCAGTTTGTTGTCTTCAATAGCTACAACGGCGTTTTTTGTTTCCATCCCATGTAACATCAAACGCACGCCGTCGATAATCTGCTCGGCGCGTTCCTGCATTAAGCGGTCATCACAGCTTAAATAGGGCTCACATTCCGCTCCATTAATAATCAGTGTATCAATATGGTTCTCCCGGCCCATATTGAGCTTAACCGCCGTTGGAAATGTTGCCCCGCCCAGGCCGACGATGCCAGCAGCGCCGACGCGCAAACTGATATCTTCAGGGCTTAGCTGGAAAGGGTCGGCAACCGGATGCGACTCTATCCATTCATCCTTGCCATCAGTTTCCAGTACGATCATACGAATCGGCAACGCTGAAGGATGCGGCGCTGGATAATCATTGACGTCGAGAATGACGCCCGAACTGGGAGCATGTACGGGAGCGGAAATCATGCCTTGGCTGTAGGCTAATAACTGGCCCTTAAGCACTCTATCGCCGACTCTGATTAGCGGTTCGGCTGGCTTGCCTACGTGCTGCTGCAAAGGAATAAACAGCTTTTTTGGTAAAGGGAAGTTGTTTACTATGGCTTGCGTAGCGGTTGCGGCTTTGTGTTCTTCCGCATGCACCCCCCCCCGAATACGCTGTTTTGAAAAAAAACTTAACATACGGCGTTGCTCGCTACAGATAAACCAGGTTTAGTCCATCGCCAGTTACGTAACGTGATTTCAATCGGGTGCATTTGCAAACATTCAGTAGGACACACGTCCACACATTTTTTACAGGCTATGCAAGCATCGGCAACTACTGCGTGAATTTGCTTCGGTGCACCAACAATCGCATCGGTAGGACAGACTTTAAAACAACGCGTGCAGCCGGTACAGGTATCTTCACTGACTCTGGCGACCAGTAATTCAGGTTCTTTTACTTCGCTCAAATCCAGATCCAAT
>JBAQEN010000778.1:0-1715 GCA_049286765.1 Methylococcaceae bacterium | reverse complement strand
TATCGCTTCTGGGGACTACTCGACTCCTGTCTCGCAGCGAAAGCCGCGCAAAACCCAACAAAAACAGGCCTTCACTCCAACGAAATGCAAGAGCTGAAAGCGTTCATGGTGCATCAACTGCGCAACTTGCGGACAGGTTGTTCTTAACGCACTTAATCTATTCGAAAGCTACCAAGCCGAAATCAGTTAATAATCTTGATTAAGCGTGGATTGGGGATTGTCAGTTTAGTTCATACCAAGCTAGGCGTAACTACCTACTGCCCGGTTCCTTTTAAGAAATAAGGCCGGGGGTACCTGCTTTTTTATGTGTGGTAATCGGCAGCGGTTGCCGATGTTTTAAAGTAAGTGGTAATTGGCAATAACTTTCAAATGTGTACCCGTTTGAGTACCCGAAAATAGTATTCCCGTCTTTTATCAAATCGATTATTTTATAAGTATTTGATTTAATTGGTCGGGACGACAGGATTTGAACCTGCGACCCCTTGTCCCCCAGACAAGTGCGCTACCAAGCTGCGCTACGCCCCGACATTAAAAAATTATGTAAAACAAAAAAGACTGTAACCTCAGACACAAAGGAGAAATTATACTACATATGCTGGATTAGCTATAGATTCTATTTGAGCTGTTCTAAAACGTCTTCAAGTTCAGCAATCACTTGATGAATTAGTTGCCTTGTGTGGGTAGAATCTTCTTTGGCATTACTATTGACTAAGTGGGCTCTAGCGCCACCAATTGTGTAGCCTTGTTCATACAATAGTGACCTTATTTGTCGTATCATCAGCACCTCATGGCGCTGATAATAACGGCGATTACCCCGTCTTTTTACGGGGCTCAACTCAGTAAATTCCTGCTCCCAATAGCGTAGGACATGTGGTTTCACGCCGCATAATTCACTGACTTCACCGATAGTGAAATAGCGTTTTTCCGGAATAACCGGGAGTTCATTATTATTACTCGGCTCCAGCATAAGCTTCTACTCGGGCTTTAAGTTTTTGACCAGAGCGGAATGTTACCACACGTCTGGCCGTTATGGGTATTTCTTCACCTGTTTTTGGATTTCTGCCGGGACGACTGCTTTTGTCACGGAGTTCAAATTTCCCAAAACCGGAAATCTTTACTTGTTTACCTGATTCTAAAGAACTCTTAATTTCTTCAAAAAAAAGTTCCACCATATCCTTTGCTTCGCGCTTGTTTAAACCTAGTTCGTCAAACAGTTTTTCAGCAAAGTCTGCTTTTGTTAATGCCATAATTCAATCCCTCAATTTTGCATGAATTTTATTGATCAAAATGTCTAAGACTCTGCTTATTATAGTGTCTATTTCTGAGTCGGTAAGTGTTTGGGCTTTCTCTTGCATAATTAAACTTAAGGCAACGCTTTTACTACCTTCCTCGACACCTTTGCCACGGTATATATCAAAGATTATTACATCTTGCAAGGCCGGCCCTGCGCTGCCTCTAATGCAGTTGATTATATCTGTCGCAGAGATTTCTTCTTTTACAATCAAGGCTAAATCGCGGCGTACGGATGGATATTTTGACAGCGATTTGAATACAGGAATACGTTTATGAAGTATCAGGTTTTGATCCAATTCAAAAAGAAAAACCTGAGTATCAAAACCTAATTGTTTTTCAAGATTTGGATGCAGCATACCCAACCACCCAACATTCTCACCGTTCAGCGTTTGGATTTCAGCTGTTTGTCCAGGGTGTAAAGC
>JBAQEN010000777.1:0-4414 GCA_049286765.1 Methylococcaceae bacterium | reverse complement strand
ATTTAGGACAACGTGACGCGGAACACAAACTGGCCAATCAGGCAGAAACCAGTGCGGAATCACAGGCGGTAGCAATCAAATTACATGTAGCAGGATTGGTTAGAGGCGCTTTGTGGGATATGGCTCTGGCAAAAATTCGCTATGAGCAGGCGCAAGCGGAGCTGGGCATTTATGAGCAATTACTGGCTTCCATAAAGCGTCGCGTTGAATTAGGGGATTTACCTGGTGCCGATGAATTATTAGCACAATCCGAGTTACTGCAAAAACGTTCAGTGTTCACATTGGCTGAAGCGGAATTAATGCATGCGCGCAAACGTTATGCCACCATTACCCAAACGAATAAAGTGCCGGGTAGTTATGAAGAAAACCTGGTCGGATTAAAGGAAATCGGGCAAAACCATCCAACCCTGGTCGCTATAAATGGTCAGATTGAGCGTAAACAAGCTGAACTTAATGCCATTAAATCCATAGGTTCAGGTCAAACCCATGTCATCGCTGGGCTATTAAGTGATGAAGGCATTGATCAGCGCAGTAATAAGGCGGAATTTTTCAATGTCGGCGTTAGCATTCCGTTTGGCGGCAAAGCCCATATAGCTCCCCAGATTGCTTCGATAAATGTTGAGTTAAATAGACTGATTGCAGATCGTGAACAACTTTCTCGTAATTTGGAGCAGGCATACCACGAAGCTGAACATAATTTGGAGGTTAATCGAGTCGAATTGGCAACTGCCAATGAACAGAAAACGGTTTCTGAAGAATTGTTAAAAATGACACAGCTGGCTTTTTCAGTGGGTGAAATCGATCTGATGGATTTATTAAAAATCCAGTCACAAACACAACAAGCCATTCTTAATGCTAAGGAACGTGCCGTCATGTTACAGCGAGATAAAGCGCTTTATAACCAGGCAGTCGGCGTTATACCCTGAAAATAATTAGATTCTTGTTGAGGTCACTTACAGTCGAGTATTAATTTTGAACGGCTGGTTTTAGACATTTGGCAGTGAGTGACGATGAATAATCAAGAAAACAGGTATTGAAATGAAACATAAGGGTACTTGGCGTCAACCAGGTGTCATGGCTGCACTGACAGCGGCCATGTTGTTCGGCGCGGGCACACCGCTCGCGAAATGGCTGATCTCCGAGATCAGTCCTTGGCTATTGGCAGCCTTGCTGTACCTTGGTTCAGGACTGGGACTTTCTTTATACCGAATCGTTCGCCGTTCGCCTCGCGCGAAATTGGCAGCGGGTGAATGGCCTTGGTTGCTGGGGGCGATTCTGGCGGGCGGTGTCATCGGTCCAGTGCTGTTGATGTTTGGATTAACGAAGATGCCCGCTTCGGGAGTTTCGCTGCTGCTCAATGCCGAGGGCGTATTCACCTCGCTATTGGCCTGGTTCGTCTTTCGGGAGAATTTCGATCGGCGCATCGCTTTCGGCATGATTGTGATCGTCGCCGGCGCTGTTGTGCAGAGTTGGCCGGGAGAGGTTGAATTCTCGGGATTCTGGCCCGCATTGGCCGTGTTAGGTGCCTGCCTGGCGTGGGGTATCGACAACAATCTGACCCGCAAAGTGTCACTGGCCGATGCCAGTTGGATCGCCTCGATCAAGGGTCTTGTAGCCGGTAGTATCAATCTCGTTCTGGCATTTCTACTGGGGACGACGGCCTTGCCACCGCTGCCTGAACTTGCGGCTGCCATGCTGGTTGGTTGGCTGTCCTACGGCGTGAGCCTAAGCCTGTTCGTAGTGGGATTGCGTCATCTTGGCACTGCTCGAACCGGTGCTTATTTCTCTGTGGCACCGTTTTTTGGTGCGCTGTTCTCGATCCAATTCTTAGGCGAACCGCTCACCGACCGTTTATTAATCGCTGGGGAGCTGATGGCCTTGGGCGTTTGGATCCACCTGACCGAAAGGCATAGCCACTATCACATTCATGAGCGGCTGGTTCATAACCACGAACACCTGCACGATAAGCACCATCCACACGAACATGACGAGCCGATTGATCCAAACACAACACACAGTCACCAACACGAACATATCCCATTGGAACACGCCCATCTGCATTTCCCGGATGCGCATCATCGCCACACTCACGCGTCGATAACCGTACCTGCTGGCCAAAGCCAAAAGGCTGTCGCGGCAACCAAACAAGCGAGTGCATCGAGCCTGCGCGTGCTGATGACGCGTGCGCGCAGGATCGAAGTCGTACGTATTTTGCTTACCGGCTTGATGGCGCTGCTGTTTTGGCGGCAATGGGTACCTCTGCAAATCCTGTGGGTAGCTGTTGCTATTGGTTTATATCCACTGGTGAAAACCGGTGTGACTGACCTAATATGCGAACGCAAAATCGGCACCGAGATTTTTGTTACCGTGGCCACCTTGATCGCGGTGTTTGGCGGCGAGACGGTTGCCGGCGCCGTGCTGATGGTGATTATTCTCATTGCGGAGTTCATCGCCGACTTGAATATGGATCGCGCCCGAGCTTCCATCAAGACCCTGATCGGTTCAGTGCCGCAATTCGCGTTGATGCGCGGTGCGGACGGTGAACGCGTAGTTCCGATCGAGCAATTGCGAGCCGGCGATGTCGTTCTGGTTCGTGCCGGTGAAAAAATTCCGGTGGACGGCGGCATCGTAGGCGGGGCGGCTTCGATCGACGAAGCCCCCATCACTGGCGAAAGCCTTCCCAAGGACAAGAGTATCGGGGCCAGCGTTTTTGCCGGCACCATCGTCGCATCGGGCGCACTCGATATTCAGACCGAAAAAGTCGGTAGCAACACCACCTTTGCCCGCATCATCGGACTGGTTGAAAACGCTGAAGCACAGCGCGCACCCGTGCAAAAACTTGCCGACCAAGTTGCCTCGTGGCTGATCCCCGTTGTTTTTGCATTTCTCATCGTGGTTTATATGGTCACGGGCGACGTGCGAACCATCGTCACGTTGCTGATTTTTACCTCGCCTGCCGAACTGGGACTGGCGACGCCATTGGTGATGATAGCCGCCATTGCACGCGCTGCCCGAAGCGGTATTTTAGTCAAGGGCGGCCTGTATCTGGAGTCGCTGGCCAAAGCGGATGTGATGGTCTTCGACAAAACCGGTACACTGACCGCGAATAAATCTGAAGTCGTTCGCGTGGAGGCACGCGACGCACGCTTTTCTGAAATGGAACTGTTGAGTTTGGCTGCCGCCGCCGACCGCCGTTCAGCGCATCCGTTGGCCAAAGCCGTTGTGGATTACGCAACACTTAAACAGATCGCCGTTCCGGAACCGGACCAATATGAGCAGGTGCAAGGTCGAGGCGTTGTAGCAACCGTCTCGGGGCATGCCGTGCTGGTCGGCAATGCGGCGTTGCTGCGTGAAAACGGCGTAACGCTTGCCACGGCAATTGAAGACGGCGGACAAACACCGGTTCATGTGGCCGTTGATGGACATTTTGCAGGGGTTATCTTTATCGCCGATGTGTTACGGCCGGGCGCACGCGAAGCGCTAGAAAAATTGAAAAGCAGTGGCGTCAAGCGCATCGTAATGTTGACCGGTGATAATGAGGCCACCGCGCGTGCGGTGGCAGTGGAACTGGGTGTTGACGAGGTGCGCGCTGACTTGCTGCCGGAAGACAAAGTCACAGCAATCGAAGCCTTAAAAAAGCAAGGGTATCACGTAGCAATGATCGGTGACGGCATCAACGATGCGCCAGCACTGGCACGAGCGGATGTAGGCATTGCGATGGGCGGTGGCGGCACCCAGGCCGCGCTGGAAGCGGCCGATATCGTGCTGATGACGGATGACTTATCTAAAATCGTCAGTGCTCGTGCCATTGCCCGACGTGCTTATCGCACGATTCAAGAGAATTTATTTGTGGGCGTTGGTGTAGTCCATGTGTTGGGTATCACGGCGGCCTTGATGGGCTGGATTGGTCCTATTGAAGCCGCCTTGTTACATCTGGGACCGGATGTTCTGGTGTTTGTGAACTCTGCCAAATTGCTGCATGTTCGGATTGATGGGGTCTGAAATCCAACGAAACGAAAACGTACGCTAAGCTAAACAATTAGCTCATGTAGCCGCGATCTTGAATCCATTGATCGAACTCTACGGCAAGTTCATTGCTTAGCAAGTGACCGAAGAATATCAAAGAACCTATCAGAAACTGGATAGAATTGTTTGTCAGCTTTGTGAAAAGAACCTGACATTCAAAGTGTATGGCCAAAGGTCGCTTAGGGGTCGTTGACTGTCAATCAATGGCGGTCGCTGAATGATTGCTTTATGATCGTATGCTGCATTTTGGCGAGCCCACAGGGTAGCAATATTTCCGCGACTGAGGACAGTTTGGATCGCATATTCATTTGCATTTAAAGTTAGTCCACGGAAATGGAATGCGAGCCGAAGTGGATAAATGCAAGCTCATTTGCAGATAATGTGAGCC
>JBAQEN010000776.1:0-1865 GCA_049286765.1 Methylococcaceae bacterium | reverse complement strand
ACCGTATGCAGGGCCAATACACCCTTGAAGGTGGGCACATCAAGATAGCGCCGCGGGCTGCAGCGTTGGCCGAGTGTAAACCGGGATCACGATATGCCGACTATCTGAGGCATTTGACCGAAGTGGTCAGTTTCGTTTTGCACGAGAACAAACTTGTATTGAACCTGATGACAGTTGGGGGTGTTTAGTATTCGAGCGTGGCGGCGAAGTTTCCAATAACCATCGATATTAGACCAAAGTCCAGTATCGCTGATGCGCCTAACCCGCTAAAGTGAAGCATGATGAATACTGAGGCCGTTATAGTCGTCATGGATAATGAAGAGTCCGATTGCAAAGGTCTTGAGCTGTAAAAAACGTCCAAAATTTACCACTAACGGCGTCGGTTTTTCCAGCCAAGAAAAACAGCGTATTCATTAAAAAAAAACAACAAGATATTAAAGATTTCCGGTAAATTTAGACGCTCTTAACCGGCAAATATTGGACGCCGTTTTGCAGGCACTTTGCCTATTCGAACGATGTAGCAACCAAATATGTAAAGCAGGGCCCATTTTTCCAGGCAAGCCAGACAGTGGGTATTTTAAAAACGGTAACATAGCCAATATTGCTGGTTATTTGGACGCTTTTTACAGACAAATTTTCCACGCTCTTAGACAATATGGAGCATCTAAGCTACGCGGTTGCTTTTCAAGATGTAGTCCACATGGAGCAATACAGAAGCAATACCGCCGCATTCTGTAATGCCCCATGCAGGTTATTCGTTATTCAGGCATCAAAGGAAGTGAAGAACCAATTCTCACATCGGTAGTACCTTGCAAAATGCTTTCTACTTGCAGAAAACGTGCAGCAATGGTTTTTGATGTTGCTTTTGCGATTTTGCCATAATACTTTTCAAGCAGTGCAGTGCGTTGTTTGCGGAAATCAAACATACCTTTGACCAGTTTGTCTGCTTCCGCACCCGTAATGTTGTCAATTTTTGCTGCATAATCACTGATGATTGCTAGACGATTGTCATTTAACTTTTTCAATTGAGTATCATAAGGATAGTATTGATCCAGAAACTTTTTTTCTTGTTCTGGGGGCAGTTTCATCGCTTTCTTGATGAAGTCCAATTTCTCCATGCGCAGACTGAAGCGGAACATATCTAATTCCTTTCCATGATCAGCCGCTGCTGCAGTTTCGACTGCTTCTTTTACAGCATCGCCATGAGCTTCGACCGGTGTAGCTGCTTCTGCTTGTGCAGTATTTATCGTTGGAAGACTAACAGCGGCAATAGCGCAAATAAGGGCAAGGTGTTTATATTTCATCGGTTACTCCTAAATTTTAATAGTGAATTGAGAATAAGGCCACGCGCAAGCATTGATTTAGTTTTAACCGAAACAAAAGCAACGACTTTTCAAGCCTTCTACTCCGCTTTGTTGATACAACTGAAAGTAATCACCCAAAGTACTTTCATAAATACCCACCAATAAGGCAAATCCTATCATTAGATAGGCCACGGCTTTTTAGCCACATTGCTTCTAGGCGGCGCCGAACTAACGGGATGGGGTATGTCTTTCCTTTTTTAGAATTCCTAATATTTCCGAAGTAAATTCAATGTGTATTGTCATAGTAATTCTAGTTTCAAAGAGCTTTAGTTCGCAGATGAACCAATTAAATCAAAATACAAAGAAGGGAGGAATGAAATTGCTTTGCTCCCCCTAGGGTCAAAATATCATCAATGGAGAAGGGGATAGCTTAAGCGTTAATTTAGCGTTTTGGTATATGTACGAATACTTATATCGCCAGCTTTCGACAGTCTGGTTTGGGTCGAACTTTGTCATCCGCAAAAGACCGAATTCGACCCTGAATGTGTTCGATTCCGGCCA
>JBAQEN010000775.1:0-1943 GCA_049286765.1 Methylococcaceae bacterium | reverse complement strand
GTGTAATGGTATTGTCAATAGGTTCTGCCATACCTACTTGAGATACTGCCGCAACTGTAACATTGCTACTTGCACCTATAGACAGTACTAAAAAACCAGCAACTAAGAATTTATTAAAAATGTTCATCATGTTATAAAACTCCTCAAACGTGTTAATTTTTCTAAACCCTTATTCAAGTGACAAGTGCATCACTTAAGGGTTGAACCAGTTGAATAGAATATTGAGTTATAACGGAATTATATGTAGACGGGACCACTCAGCTTTTTTAAAAATTATTAATTAGACCCGAAAAAGTTGGTTAGTTTCGATACTTGAGAAAAAAATGGATAATGGCTTATTATCCACACAGTTTTTCAATAAGAGATACACAAAAATCATACCAGCCATTGATCAGAGTCAATCTATTGCATGTGCATATCATGCATTTTTTGCATATCCTTAGCCTTTGCAGCCGCTTTATCTTAGGCTCAGTTTCGGTAATCATGGATAATTCCAACTTACCAATTCGGATTTTTAGTCCACTATAGCTCTACCCATCTCCTGAACCAAAACCCTTGCTATTTATGTGAAACTTCAAGCCGTTTAATTCAGTTAATTAACACGGAATTGTATTAGCACAATGGCCGCAGCGACTATTAGCCACGCGGCTAGCATATAAAGTGCGCTAGTAAAACTACCTGTTTCGGCTTTTATCCATGCGACCAGTACAGGGCTTAAATAACCCGCTAGATTGCCGAAGGCATTAATGAAAGCAAGTCCTCCAGCTGCTGCCCTACCGCTTAAAAAAGCGGTTGGCAAGGACCAGAATACAGGTAGCGCTGACAAAATACCAAGAATGGCAAGTGAAAGTCCCAACAGTGCCAGCGGTAAAGTATCATTATAAGTAGCACTTAAGATCAGCCCCGCACTTCCAGCTAATGCGCTTAAGGCGATATGCCAGCCACGTTCATTGCGCTGGTCAGAAGAATGCCCTATTAACATCATGCCGACTGCGGCTGACACATAAGGTAGTGCGCTCAGCAGCCCTGTATGCCAAAGATTTTGCTGTCCCGACTCTTTAACAATTTGCGGTAGCCAAAAAGAAATGCCGTAAAGTCCCATTACGATAGAAAAATAAACTAAGCTCAGTAACCAGACTTTAATATTGCATATAGCTTTGCCAAAACCGAAAACATGCCCCGATTGTTCTTTTTGCTCTGCCTCGGCGTGCAACTGGGCTACTAGCCAAAGACGTTCTTCGTCTGCTAACCAGCGCGCCTCTTCAGGACTATTTTCTAGCCACAGGGCAACGACTACGCCGAGAATCACTGCGGGTGCGGCTTCGACTAAAAACAACCACTGCCAACCCCTTAAAGTCGCAACACCATCCAGATAAGCCATAATAAATCCCGAAAGCGGGCCACCGATGATACCCGCTAAAGCCAACGCCGTCATAAAAGTAGCCGTGGCTTTTGCACGGCGCGGCGCGGGATACCAATACGTCAAATACAAAATAATTCCAGGAAAAAAGCCTGCTTCGCCTACACCTAACAAAAAGCGCAATATATAAAATTGCAAGGGCGTGCTGACAAAAACCATGGCGCCTGACAATAAGCCCCAAATAATCATAATTCGAGCAATCCAAATTTTTGCGCCAACCCGTTGCAAAATCAGATTACTTGGAATTTCAAACAGAAAATACCCGATAAAGAAAATACCCGCACCCAAACCATAAACGCTATCGCTAAAGCCCAGTTGCACCGACATAGTCAGCTTGGCAAAGCCTATGTTGACACGGTCAATATAGGCGATAATATATAGACAGACTAAAAAAGGTAACAGTCGACAGTTTAGTTTGCTATATACTTTTAAAGCTAAAGTCGAGGTTTGAGCGGCTACCATGTATGAATGACGAATAAAATGAAGACCTGTTGAAAAGTATAAGTGATTCATAACATTACTG
>JBAQEN010000774.1:0-10374 GCA_049286765.1 Methylococcaceae bacterium | reverse complement strand
GCATTATTGTCTGCTCCATTGAGAACTTCGACCCGATGGGCGTGCATACCGGCGATTCGATCACTGTCGCTCCTGCGCAAACGCTGACGGATAAGGAATACCAGATCCTGCGCAACGTCTCTCTGGCGATATTGCGCGAGATTGGCGTTGATACCGGCGGTTCCAACGTGCAGGTCGCCATCAACCCCAAAGACGGGCGCATGATCATTATCGAGATGAATCCGCGCGTATCGCGTTCGTCCGCCCTGGCGTCCAAGGCGACTGGCTTCCCGATTGCCAAAGTGGCGGCGAAACTGGCGGTAGGTTACACGCTGGATGAATTGCAAAACGAGATCACCGGCGGCGCAACACCGGCATCGTTTGAACCTACGATCGATTATGTTGTCACCAAGGTTCCGCGTTTTACCTTTGAAAAATTCCCGCAGGCGGATGACCGTTTGACCACGCAGATGAAGTCTGTGGGTGAAGTCATGGCCATTGGCCGAACTTTTCAGGAATCGCTGCAAAAAGCCTTGCGCGGCCTGGAAATTGGCATTAGCGGTCTCGATGAAATTATCGACTTGAACGCCGATGATGCCAAAGAAAAAATGCAGCGGGAAATGCGTCATCCAGGGCCGGATCGTTTGTTATATGTTGCGGATGCGTTCCGTAGCGGCATGACCCTAGACGAGATTCATGATACTTGTAAAATTGACCCGTGGTTTTTAGCGCAAATTGAAGACTTAGTGCTGACTGAAAAGTCATTGGAAACCAAAACCTTGTCAACTTTAAAAGAGGGTGAACTTTACAGACTAAAGCGCAAAGGTTTTTCAGATTTACGTATAGCTAAATTACTGGATGCCTCTGAAATAGAAGTGCGTAATGTCCGCCATAAGCAGAACATCCGCCCGGTATATAAACGTATCGATTCCTGTGCCGCTGAATTTTCATCAGATACTGCTTATTTGTATTCCACCTACGAAGAAGAATGCGAAGCGCGTGTTTCTGATAAAGAAAAAATCATTATACTCGGCGGCGGTCCTAACCGGATCGGACAGGGTATTGAGTTCGATTACTGCTGTGTCCATGCGGCGTTGGCGTTGCGTGAAGATGGCTATGAAACCATCATGATCAATTGTAATCCTGAAACGGTTTCAACCGACTTTGATACTTCCGATCGTTTATATTTTGAGTCATTAACGCTGGAAGATGTTCTGGAAATTGTCCATCTTGAAAAACCTACAGGGGTGATTGTTCAGTACGGCGGTCAGACGCCATTGAAACTGGCCCGGGCTTTGGAGGCTGCCGGCGTGCCTATCATTGGCACATCGCCCGATTCGATAGACTTAGCCGAAGATCGTGAGCGTTTTCAAAAATTGCTGGAGCGATTAGGATTAAAACAACCGCCGAATGCCACGGCGCGGTCGGTAGAGCAAGCGATTAATGCCGCGAAAGAACTCGGATATCCATTGGTAGTGCGCCCCTCTTACGTTTTAGGCGGTAGGGCCATGGAAATTGTCGTAAATGAAGAAGGCTTGCAGCGTTATATGAAGGAAGCGGTGAGTGTATCCAACGATTCTCCCGTATTGTTGGACCGCTTTTTAGATGATGCCGTGGAAATGGATGTTGATGCAATTTATGACGGCGAGCGTGTATTAATCGGTGGCTTGATGGAGCACATCGAACAGGCAGGCGTGCATTCAGGTGACTCCGCATGTTCACTGCCGCCTTATGAATTGGCGCCGGAAATCCAGGATCAATTACGGGAACAAGTTGCGAAGATGGCGGAAGCGCTGGGTGTAAGAGGCTTGATGAATACGCAATTTGCGATTCAAGGCAAGGTTATTTATGTGCTTGAAGTCAATCCACGCGCCTCTCGCACTGCGCCGTTTGTCTCCAAAGCAACAGGTTATCCACTGGCGAAAATTGCCGCCCGCGTTATGGTTGGACAAACTTTAGCCCAACAAGGCATTACTGAAGAGCGTATTCCTGATTATTACTCTGTCAAAGAAGCGGTATTCCCCTTTGTCAAGTTTCCGGGCGTAGATTCGTTACTAGGTCCGGAAATGAAATCAACAGGAGAAGTGATGGGAGTAGGTAAAACTTTTGGTGAAGCCTTTGCCAAATCACAACGGGCGGCGGGAGTAAATTTGAATCACTGCGGTAAGGTGCTGATTAGTATTCGTGATGCTGATAAAGCCAAGTTGCCTGATATTGCCAGAATGCTGGTTGATAAAAAATATGAAATTGTCGCAACGGGCGGCACGGCCAGATTTCTTAAAGAGGCGGGTATCCCTTGCGAAGTGGTTTATAAAGTTAACGAGGGGCGACCCAATACGGTTGATATGATTAAAAATGATCAGATTCAGCTGATTATAAATACCACAGAAGGCAAAAAAGCAATTTCAGATTCCTTCACGATGCGTAGAGAAGCCCTGCAACACCGGGTAACCTATTACACTACGATGGCTGGGGCCAGGGCAGCCTGTTATGCATTAGGTGAACTGGATGCGGGCGATGTGAATTGTCTGCAAGATTTGCATAAAAGTTTGACTTAAAGGCACAATGACGCAGAGACATTATTCTTTTAGTTTTTCGTCTTGTGACTTTAGCTTAAATAAATAATCAATGGAGTTTTAAAAAAATGAAAAAAGTACCTCTCACCGTGAAGGGTGCAGAAAAATTACGAGCCGAATTGGAAGAATTAAAATCCGTGGTGCGCCCGCGTATTATTGCAGCCATCGCCACCGCTCGTGCGCATGGCGATTTAAAGGAAAATGCCGAATATCATGCTGCTAAGGAACAGCAAAGTTTTGCCGAAGGTCGTATTGCTGAAATTGAAGGCAAGCTTTCAAATGCGCAAGTAATTGACATTACCAAAGTGGATGCAAATGGCAAAGTGGTGTTTGGTGCGACGGTAGAAATAGAAGATATAGATTCCGAAAAAAGGGTAACTTATCAGATTGTTGGTGAAGATGAAGCTAATATCAAGGAAGGTCGTATTTCAATCGGTTCTCCGATTGCACGAGCGTTAATCGGAAAAGAGGTAGAAGATGTTGTGACGGTTAAAGCACCGGGTGGTAATGTTGATTATGAAATTATTGCCATTAAATATATTTGAAAGGTGAAAGGTACAAGGTTAAAGGTGAAAGAAACAGTGAGTTTTTCGCCTTTAGTTTGGCTTACTTGTCTGGATTCAAACGGTAAATGACTACGATTTGACCAATGGTCTGAATTAACTCTGCTCCCGTATCCCTGCAAATTTTTTCACTAATTAGCTTGCGTTCATCGCGTTCAGCGCGTATTTTCACTTTAATCAATTCGTGACTGTCAAGTGCCAGTTCAATCTCCGCCAGTACTGAGGCTGTAAGCCCTGATTGCCCGATCAAAACCACGGGCTTTAGAGTATGAGCCTCAGCTCGAAGTTTTTTCTTACCTGCAGAGTTCACTAATTTTTCCTAAATCAAAAAGTTAATTTTACACTAATATTAAAGGTTATGGGTCGAAGTAAAAGCAGCAACCGTTGGATGCAGGAACATTTTGATGACGAATATGTCAAAATGGCTCAAGTACAGGGTTATCGCTCGCGAGCAGTTTTTAAGTTGAAGGAAATTCAGGATAAGGATCAGCTGATTAAGCCTGGGCTGAATGTTATTGATTTGGGTGCAGCTCCAGGCGGATGGTCGCAGTTTGCCCGGCAACTTATAGGTAAAAAAAACAAACTTATCGCGCTGGATATTTTGCCGATGGAACCGCTGGATGGCGTCGATTTTATTCAGGGTGATTTTCGGGAAGAAGCCGTACTGAATCGGCTTCATGCAATTCTGGAGGGTATGCCTGTAAATCTGGTGATGTCAGATATGGCGCCTAACATGAGCGGTAATAGAGGCGTAGATCAGCCACGTGCCATTTATTTGGGCGAGTTGGCTTTAGATACAGCAAAGACTGTTTTGGCAAAAGACGGAAGCTTTCTGGTTAAATTATTTCACGGTGAAGGTTTTGAAGCGTTTCATCATGAAGTACAACGCTATTTTACAAAAGTAGTCATCAGAAAACCAAAAGCATCGAGGCCGCGAAGCAATGAGGTTTATATTTTGGCTAAAGGGTTTAAATAATCTTTAGTAGCCCTTATATCGACAAGATTAGTAGATTACCAGGCATCTGGTAAGTTTCAGATAAATAACGGCGGTCAGGATAGTTAACTCCTGATATAATTACTCAGTATTTTAAACCGACAGCCTTTCAGGCCGGGGCGTGTAAATTGAACGATATGATAAAAAATATAATCCTGTGGGTCGTCATTGCTATTGTATTGATGTCGCTCTTTAATAATTTTGGTTCACAAAATGAGCGAGCCGATTCATCTTTATCATATTCGCAATTCATCGATTCGGTGAAGTCGGGTCAGGTCCAACAGGTGATAATTGATGAGCATGTTATTAAAGGTAAGATGCAAAGTGGACAGCTTTTCAAGATTTACGCACCGAACGATTCGCATTTGGTAGATGACTTGCTGGCAAATGGCGTTGACATCAAAGCGGTTCCGCCTGAACAGCCTTCAATGCTTATGCAATTGTTAGTTTCCTTTGGACCTATGTTGTTGCTGATCGCTGTTTGGGTTTTCTTCATGCGGCAAATGCAGGGCGGTGGCGCAGGCGGACGAGGCGCATTGAGCTTTGGCAAAAGCAAAGCACGGATGCTGGAGGAAGACCAGATTAAAGTAACTTTTGCTGATGTTGCTGGATGCGATGAAGCGAAAGAAGAAGTCGTTGAGATGGTCGATTTTCTTAAAGACCCGGCGAAATATCAAAAATTAGGTGGTAAAATCCCAAGAGGAGCCTTGATGATTGGCCCACCGGGAACAGGTAAGACTTTGTTGGCGAGAGCAATTGCCGGTGAGGCCAGAGTGCCATTTTTCACTATTTCCGGTTCCGATTTTGTGGAAATGTTTGTTGGTGTCGGCGCATCACGGGTTCGTGATATGTTCGAGCAAGCCAAAAAACATGCGCCTTGCATTATTTTTATTGATGAGATTGATGCAGTGGGTCGTCAGCGTGGAGCTGGTCTAGGCGGCGGCAATGATGAACGCGAACAAACATTAAATCAATTATTGGTTGAAATGGATGGTTTTGAGGGTAATGAAGGAATTATTGTTATTGCAGCAACTAATCGTCCCGATGTGTTGGACAAGGCTTTATTACGTCCGGGACGATTTGATCGTCAAGTCACAGTAGGCTTGCCAGATGTCCGCGGGCGTGAGCAGATCCTTAAAGTTCACATGAAAAAAGTGCCAACTGCGGATGATGTAGAAGTTAAATACATAGCTCAAGGTACACCGGGATTTTCTGGGGCTGATTTGGCTAATTTGATCAATGAAGCGGCTTTACTTGCCGCCAGAATGAATAAACGTGTAGTCAATATGGCGGACTTGGAAAAAGCCAAGGACAAACTCATCATGGGCGCTGAAAGGCATACTATGGTGATGGGTGAAAAGGAAAAGAAAATGACCGCTTATCACGAAGCAGGCCACGCCATTGTCGGTAAGCTAGTGCCTGAGCATGATCCGGTTTATAAAGTCAGCATTATGCCTAGAGGCCGTGCGCTTGGTGTTACCATGTTTCTACCCGAAAGGGACCAGTATAGTGCCAGCAAACAAAAACTGGACAGCATGATTTCCAGTTTATATGGCGGCCGTATTGCCGAGGAAATGATCTTTGGTTGGGAACAGGTCAGTACTGGCGCTTCCAACGATATCGAGCGCGCCACTGAGCTGGCTAGAAATATGGTGACTAAATGGGGATTATCTCAACGTTTAGGTCCATTGTCATACAGTGAAGAAGAAGGCGAAGTGTTTTTGGGACGTTCGGTAACCCAGCATAAAACGGTAGCCGAAGAGACTTCCCATACCATTGATGAAGAAATTCGTTCGTTTATTGACCGGAATTATGAACGCGCTGAACGAATCCTGAAAGAAAATATTGATATCCTGCACGCAATGGCGGCAGCGTTAATGAAGTATGAGACCATTGACAAATACCAAATTGACGATTTGATGGCACGTAAACCGGTAAGAGATCCTGAAGGCTGGGATGACAGGCCGCCGCGGGGTGATATTAATGTCGATGAAATTAAAAGTAAGGACGATAAAAAAACTGAAAAAGCGATTGGTGGGACTGCTGAGCAAAGCTAATAATTATTCAGGTGAAGGAAGAAGGAGAGGCATAATGTGCCCCTCCTTTTTTTATGCGGTTGCAAAAAATTAAGAATGATAATCCTTTTGACAACCGAGCTTAACACATAGTATTAATTTAACTATATTTTAGTACGGCGGCATTTCTAAATCATCAAAGTAACGAGTTTTAAATTCATGACAAGAAAATATTTTGGAACAGATGGCATCAGAGGCAAAGTAGGCGAACCACCAATAACCGCAGACTTCTTGTTAAAACTGGGCTGGGCAGCGGGTCGTGTATTTGCCAACGAAGGTCATAACTTTGTTCTGGTGGGAAAAGATACACGTATCTCAGGTTATATGTTTGAGTCCGCCCTGGAAGCTGGGTTAACTGCCGCCGGTGTAGACACCCGTTTGTTAGGCCCCATGCCTACGCCAGGCATAGCTTATTTAACCCGTACGCTAAGGGCGCAAGCGGGTATTGTTATCAGTGCCTCGCATAATCCCTATTATGATAATGGCGTTAAGTTTTTTTCAGTGCATGGTACCAAGCTGCCAGACGATATAGAGCAGGAAATTGAGTACTATATTGATTCGCCGATGACGACGGTAGAGTCTTCAAAATTGGGTAAAGCAAAACGATTAGTGGATGCTGCTGGACGCTATATTGAGTTTTGCAAAGCCAGTATCCCAACAAGGTTTGATTTTAGCGGCATGAAAATCGTCATTGATTGTGCTCATGGAGCAACTTATCACATCGCTCCGCATGTCTTTAGCGAGGTAGGCGCTGAAGTTATCACAATTGGCGCTAAACCAGATGGTCTTAACATTAATGATGAATGCGGAGCAACCAAACCGGCAAAATTGGTGGCAACCGTGTTAGCTCATCGGGCGGATTTAGGCATAGCACTCGATGGCGACGGTGATCGATTAATCATGGTTGATCATAAAGGTGAAATCGTTGACGGCGATGAGCTTATTTATATTATTGCCAAATCAAGACTGGAAGCTGGACAAATGTCAGGTCCCGTAGTAGGGACGTTAATGACTAATCTGGGTATGGAACATGCTCTAAAGCAGTTGGGAATTACTCTACTTAGAGCGAATGTGGGTGACCGCTATGTTATGGAGATGTTAAGCGAACATAAAGGTATTTTAGGTGGGGAGAACTCTGGCCATATTATTTGTCTGGATAGAACTACAACAGGCGATGGCATCATCGCGGCTTTGCAAATTATGGCAGAAATGCTAAGCACTGGAAAAAATCTGCATGAATTAAAATCGGGTATGCAAAAATATCCGCAAGTCCTGATTAATATAAAAACAACAAAAAAAATTAATCCGGATACCGATGAAATTATTCAAAAGTCGGTGCAGGCAGTTGAGAAAAACCTCGGTGATACAGGCAGAGTACTACTTAGAGCATCAGGTACAGAGCCATTAATCCGTGTCATGGTGGAGGGTGAGCAAGAAGATTTAGTCAACTATTACGCGCAGCAATTAGCGGATGATGTTAAGAAATCAATAGGTGCTTGAACTTAAAGCTAATAGCCTATATCATATCAAGTTTTATTCTATTGGGAGGTACTGATGCGTCAGTCACTGGTTGTAGGCAATTGGAAAATGAATGGAACTCGTGCCAGCGCTGAGTTACTTGCAAAAGGCATTATTTCGGGTTTAGGTTCAAATAATGCAGGAATAGCAGTCTGTGTGCCTTATGTTTATTTAGCCAGTATTGGCGAAGTAGTAAAAAACACCCGGTTGGCATTAGGTGCGCAAAATGTAGCTGACAAGCCTTCAGGTGCATTTACCGGGGAAATTTCAGCAGCTATGCTTAGCGAGCTTGATTGCAAATACGTTATTGTAGGACACTCAGAAAGGCGTAGTTATTATGGCGACACCAACGAATCCGTCGCCGCACGTTTTTGTCAGGCTCAGGAAAAAGGTATAGTTCCCATTCTTTGTGTAGGCGAAACACTGGAACAACGTGAGCAAGATCAAACTTTTGCTGTGATTGATGAGCAACTTGATGCAGTTATTAATTTGGCAGGTATAGCATCCTTTGTCACCGCTGTGATTGCCTATGAGCCAGTCTGGGCTATAGGCACAGGAAAAACTGCAAGCGACGAACAGGCCCAGGAAGTTCATCAGTATATTCGCAAGTATATTGCTGCCAAAGACCAAGCTATAGCAGATAAAATACAAATTTTATATGGCGGTAGCGCTAAGCCGGAAAATGCAAAAGGATTGTTTGCCATGCCGGATATTGATGGCGGTTTAATAGGTGGGGCTTCGCTGGATGCGGAATCCTTTTTGAAGATTTATCATTCGATTTAAACTTTCATGTATCAGGTAATCATTGTTTTTCACGTCTTGCTGGGCTTAGGCATTATTGGTTTAATATTAATGCAGCAAGGCAAAGGAGCCGATGCAGGCGCGGCTTTTGGTACTGGCTCTTCAGGTTCAGTTTTTGGCGCTCAGGGTGCAGCGTCATTTTTATCAAGGGCTACAGCAATTCTGGCAACTTTATTTTTTATAACCAGTTTGGGGCTTGCTGTGTTGAACGGTCAAAAAGGCGTGCCTGATGACTTGATGAATGCACCTACTATAGGCCAGGATGCTTTGGGCCTCCCAGAGGTAAGTGGTGCAAATAGCGCAGATAGTATACCTGCCGCACCTGAGCTTAATTCTGATGAGGTCCCCAAAGCATCGCCTGATGCTAACGAGACAAAGAAACTAGTTGAGCCAGTCAGAGGTTCGCAGATAGAAAGCACTGTAGTACCAAAAGCTGAAACAATTAAAGAACAAAGCAATGTCGAGAATAGTGGCACTAAATAGCTGTAGAAAAATAATTAAAGGGAATTCAAAATAAACTACTACCACTGTTCTTGACAAGTTCACTTCAATCGCAGCCCGTAAATAACTCACTGAGCTTGCCGGAAAGAATGGAGTGCTATGAAATTAGTTTCAATAATTATGCCGATGTGGTGAAATTGGTAGACACGCCATCTTGAGGGGGTGGTGACGCAAGTCGTGCCGGTTCAAATCCGGCCATCGGTACCAGATAAGGGTTTAAAGAAACCCAAAGAAGTACAAAAAACCCGCAAGTCATAAGGCTTAGCGGGTTTTTTATTGTTCAACGAAATACCCTAATATTCACAATAATTTGTTACCTTTATCGTTGCCTTTGCTATAGTGCTTCAAAAAAGGTAAGAATTGAGGTAACAAAATGGCACAAAATATCAATAAAGATAAGGTCTACAGATCGGCTAAACCAAAGAGAAGGATTACATCATTAACGATTGTCCTTCAATGCCAGAAGATAATCTGCTTTAGCAGCAATAATCGTTTTGGCAATGGTCTTTTGACAGCCCATCGCATCAATCGATACCAGTGCACCGGTAATGTTCAGCATCGATAACAGATCGGGAATGGCCGTTATCTCATTGAAGGAGTACTGGAAGCGTAACGCGAGTGGAGCAGTGTACGACGACCCCCGGGTAGCCGTAGAGGCCGGGTGTTTTGACGGAGTTAGCGCGCGAGCGGAAGCGTAGTCAAAATACAAGTCCATCCGACACGGCGTCAAGTCATTATTACGGTAGTTGCAACGCGAAGTTGTGTGCCGCAGCGGACGGAGGACGGACCCGTGCCGCCGAAGGCAATAACCGCCACGTGATTTTTCGCTGCTAAAATCGGATGGATCCCATTTTAGCTTTCGCGAAAAATAGTGGCGCGCTTAGGTTTTCTCTCCCACCGTCTGTTACGCTAATACCCAGCGCGCTTGGGCAGCATACGCACTCAGCAAATGCACCGTCTTGTCGCCGATGCGGCTGCCGCGCAAGGTCTCACCGTCTAAACAGATTTGTTCCCCGATAGTCTCGGCAACGCCGCTTGAACCCAACGCAAAAAAGCGTCCTGAAAAGCTTGCGGATCAATCCTTCCCAACACATCGCTTAGGGTGTCGTGGAACGGAATAATGCCATTCGGCAACTCCAGAAATTTGCGCAGCCAGGCCTCTTTCTCCTTGGCAAATTCTTCCATACCCACCCAGTCTTCTATGCCGCTCAACACGGCACATAAGACGATCATTAAAATATCGCTCAGCTTGTGCCGCTTGTTTTTCGTCTCTCGGCGTGGGTTTTTGAGGTCTTGAAAAGACGGCATCGGATTGGGTAACATCCTTATTATCTCTGCAAATCCTTTATTTTATACTCCTTGTACTG
>JBAQEN010000773.1:0-3220 GCA_049286765.1 Methylococcaceae bacterium | reverse complement strand
CGGATGGCCTTGCATTTTGACTACGCTTCCGCTCGCGCTCCAACTTCGTCAAAACGCCCGGCCCCTACGTCTACGCGGGGGTCGTCGTACACCGCTCCACTATCGTTACGCTTCCTGTACTCCTTCGTCGAATTAACCAGCGACGGTCACATAGTCGTCATCCACGACGACACCGTAGACCGGACGACCAATGGCTCCGGGTTAGTAACTAGTCATACGCTGGCAGACTTGCGAGGATTAGATGCCGGCTCCTGGTTTAGCGCCGGATTTGCCGGAGAATGTATCCCTCTCCTCGATGAGGTACTCGCACGATATAAAGGGCGGGCACACATCCATACAGAAATCAAAGGTTACTCTCCTTATCTTTCACAGCGCACTGCAGATTTAATTCACAAGCATAACATGGAGCAGCAGGTCACTATCACTTCGTTCCAACAGGTGCGACTTGAGGAGATACAGGGCTATATTCCCGAATTGCCAACTGGCTGGCTGGTTGTAGAGGTGAATGAGGCGATTATCGAACAGGCGCGAGCAATGGGATTGACTCAGCTTTGTCCGAGAGCCGATACGATCACTCCGAAGCTGGTCGGTCGCCTTCATGCTGAAGGTTTCATAGTGCGGGCCTGGGGTGTCGCTACTGAAGCGCTTATGCAGCAGGTTGTAATGGCGGGAGCCGATGGTATGACGGTAAACTTCCCTGATAAGCTCATTGCCTATTTGGAGCGCTACAAATATCAATGGGAGTGAAGAGTAAACCGGCGCTGAATGGGGCTAACAATCGCTGCATTTCCGCTTGAACGCAGGGCCGTTTTGTAAAATAAGACGGGAAGCAGCTGCCTGATATGCACGCTTTATAATCAGCTTTTTTAAATAGGCTTTGAAAGGTTACAATTGCGAAAAATCAATGTAGGTCGATTTACGCTATCACTCGGCGAGCACTCCTGCATTATTCTATCTTCTGCATAATCCACAGGGTTGTGGTGAATGCAGATATTGCAGGAGTAAATAGCTGACCATGCACTCGTAAGCCGACCTACATTATGCCTTAGAGAATTGAATATGGAATCAAGATCATCAAGTCAGGAACTGCATCATCAAATATTCGGTTCTATCCTGGATAGAACCGAGATGACCCCCTATTTATTACTATCTGCTGACAATTATCAAACGGCGCTCAGGCAGGCGGCCAAAATGATGAGTAACCGCGGGTTCGATATGTTCGCTAATGGTGAGCTGCTGGAAAGTGAACAGGAAAGGGCAAGAAAGTACATTCATCGAACTTACCGGTATTTTTTTAATTGTATGTTCCCGTTTGTTAAGACGCAACTAGAAGGACTCCTCGCTTTAGATTCCATCAATGCCGATCTCTATCGAAACAGCCTGGAAGCGATTGGACGCGTAGAATCGATCTTGAATAGTACCGAGTTTCAAAAAATTGCAAATGAAGACCCGCGGCATCTTTTTCTGTTGGCTTCTTCAGCAAAGTATCCGACCGTGTTTCATGGCCATCAGGGAAAAAACATGCAAATTCCACTGGAATGGCAGCAAACTGCCTGTTCCATGTTAAAGATGGGATATCTGATCAAGTCCATCGAAGAAGACAGCCAGGATATTAATGATTATGCCCAGTTGGGCTTTTTTCTGGAAACTGAAAATCAAAGCCTTGATGATCTTTTTAACTATGACTGGGAAAATCCGCAACACATTCCGGAAAGCGAATCGGCGCAAAACGCATTTGTTAAAATTTCCGCATTTTTTCATAAACTGAAAGATTGCATATCATTCGATGATCAACACAACTGGTATATTTTCGATAGTGGGGATGGTGTTCAGGTCAATATCATTGAAATCAAGGCAAGACTAAAAAGTCCGGAAAGTATGTTTACTAAATTAGGAAAAAATCTGGAAGGAGAAGCTTATGACATCAGGGATATTCTTGCTATCACCTTTATACTGAAAGACAAGGATGACACGCTGAAGCTTTTTCACGCATTACAAAAAAAAGGCGTCATTCTTCAGGAAAATACGGCTTCTCATTCCATAACCCAAACCCTGTTCGATGGTCCGGAAAGCATGATAGAAGCGGTGCGAAGATTGATGATCAGCCTTTCACAAAGTGCCGGTCATGAAAAAAAATCTTCTGATCAGGAGGTGCTTGCCAATGCGGCGACATTCTATGAGGCGTTGAGTATGAATGCAGCAAAAAACCAGCATTCCTCTCTAGGCCACAGAAAATTCCAATGCAAGATTACCTTTTCACTGCCGATCCATCGGCTAGCTGAAACACATAAAATCATGATTCCGGGCACACCGATATACGCCAGGAGAAATCAGCTCGATAAAAAAACACAACAGCATACCCTGGGAGTGGAACTGCGCATATCCGACGAAGAGAGCTGGCGGACCTCTGAACAAAAAGGGGACTCCCATCATAACGCCTACAAATTTCGCCAATTGATCTCGGTGATGAACAGGGTTTTCAAGAATGTTTTTTGTATGCCCAAGGAGAGCATTGCTCAGTTGAAAAAAGATCAGTCGGCGCTGTTTTCCTGATTAAAATAGCATTGCCGATTTATCAGATTTAAAGTGAGACAGTCAACTCCACTGAAAATGAAAGATGTGTTTTCACGGAAAGCCATTTCAATTATCCAGATTCAAGATGTCAGTCTGGAAGGTTGGCTTATTAGTAATCCAGCTTTAATATCGAAGCGCGGTGCTTCAAAGTGTTACAACAAGGCCTTGATCTCAGGCACGCACGATCCGCAGTTAGTCCCTGCCTTGAGACATAAACCCACTTCCTGATGAGTTTTAAGGCCTTTTTCCTTGATGGCTGTCTTTATGGTTTTCTCGCCTACATTAAAACAGGCACAGACAATAATACCAACATCGGGGATACCCAGAGGCGGTAGCCCTCTCAGTAATGCCATTCGTTCTAGTCTCTCTAATTGTGCTTTTAGAAATAAACCTGTTAACCAGCTGCGATCAGGAAGATTGCTGTCGGCGGCGATAAAAATTACGGTTTCCAACTGATTATCGACTATCCGGGCGGCTCTATAGTTACCCTTGGCTGGATCCTGGTATTCCTGCCATTGGGGATTTGGAGTTTCTATGCCGCACAGGTTTTTTCTGACGCTGCTGCGCCAGTCGTCAGGCAAGGTTTCACCGGCCAGTTCATAACGGTAAAACTGTTCGCCTTTGATTTTGATCCAGTATTCAGAGT
>JBAQEN010000772.1:0-3531 GCA_049286765.1 Methylococcaceae bacterium | reverse complement strand
GCTTTACCCACAGCAGACCGTAGAGGACGGTTTTCCATGTCGGCCATACTGAGTATCTGGCGTTATGCTGCCGGAATGGTCAGTATCGCATTCTTATATATATTAATTACACAAGTCGATAAAATCCTGCTTTCCAAATTACTAACGCTGGAAGCCTTTGGTTACTATTCATTGGCAGCAATTGTAGCAACTGGCTTGTTGTCTGTTGTCAGCCCCATTGCAACAGCCTTCTTTCCACACTTTAGCAAACTTGTTGCCAGCCAAGATCAAAGCCAGTTGATCTACAGTTTCCACAAGAGCGCTCAAATGGTAACTGTTGCAACGGGTAGTGCGGCTATTATCCTGATGGTTTTTGCGGAACCCATATTACATCTATGGACTCAGGATACTACTTTGGCGCAACGTTCCGCCCCACTCGTAAGGCTACTTGCGCTTGGCAACCTGCTAAACGGGTTGATGTGGATACCCTACCAGGCACAGCTCGCTTACGGCTGGACCAGCTTTACTCTTATAATGAATATTATTTCAGTCACCATCCTCGTTCCAGCTATACTTTGGGCGGCACCGCTATATGGGGCAGAGGGAGCAGCTTGCGTTTGGGCAATTTTGAATGCTGGCAGTCTGTTTATTTATTATCAGTTTATGTTTCGTAAAATTTTATCTAGTGAGAAATGGCGCTGGTATTTCCAAGACATCTTAATTCCACTATGGTGGGCAACATTTTCTGTTTTGTTATTTTCATGGTTAGCCCCTTATCCATCAACAAATTTAATGCAAGTTTTATGGTTATGCGATGTATTTTTAATCTGCCTCATTACCAGTAGTTTATCTGCACCATTTGTTCGAAGCTACTTCAAAACCATTAATTTTAAGACTAAATTTTAATATATGAAACTCAATCCTTTAGTTAGCATTTGCATACCAACTCACAATCAAATTCCAGCATTTTTAAAAAAGAGTATCGAGAGCGCAATTCAACAAACCTATAAAAATATAGAAATTGTCATCAACAATAACAATACAACCAATGAAAGCTCATTGTATTTAAAACATTTGTCGGAATCGGAAGAGTTTGGAAAAATAATAAAAATTTTTACAAATGAACACACAGTGAGCTTGATAGAAAGCAATGAACAGGTCATTCATAATGCAACCGGAGATTATCTACTTATACTTAATTCTGATGACTTTCTTGAGAAAAATGCAATTGAAGTTCTGGTTAATGCCCTACAAGAACACCCGGATGCTGATTGCATCTGTGGCCATTGGCGTTATGTAGACAAAGAATTTAATGAAGTAAGCATAAACCGAAACCGACTAAATTATGAAAATAAAGAGAGTCATATATATGACTCCCTAGCAGAAAATACCAATTATATTGTCTTCTCATTTCTCAGAACAGAGTATATAAAAAATATAGACATATCTATGAATAAAAAATTAAAACTTTATTGGGATGTTTATATGACTAATGAAATTACTCTACACAAAAAAGTCATAATTATAGACTATATTATAGGAAATTTTCAAAATTATAATCCTAGCCGGGACGGCGGGAGAGGAATATGCGCTATATTTGATAGGACTGAAATTCTCTATAAAACGATTGGTGATATTTTTGAAGACAAAAACTTAAAAAACAAAATGTCAAAAAAAATAATCGCAAAAATTGTCTTTTTACATTACTGCCAAATTCTTATGAGTTTAATGGTACTCGCACTAAAGTTAAAAATCACTGCATCACAACTAATAAATACACTCATTTACTTAGTAAAAATGTCACTTTCATTTATGATCTTATTAATCAAGCTGTGAACGCGATAATGATCATTCCAACAAAAAAACCATTGCAACTTCTTAAATCAAGTACCAATATTATTTATACTTTTAATTGATACATCAATTCAACTGGTACAGTCAATACTTCAAAGTCGGCTATGCATTTATTTCCTGAATTTACGGCATTTGAATTGAGTTAAGGGGAGTCGACATGTCTTATCGTTTTACTGTGTTTACACCTGCCTATAACCGCGCTCACACTCTGCCACGAGTGTATGAAAGTCTCAAGCAGCAAACCTTTCGGGATTTTGAATGGTTAATTGTCGATGACGGCTCTACCGATAACACGAAAGAATTTGTGGAAGTATGGCAAAACGAAAACCCTTTCCCCATTCGTTATTTTTGGCAAAAAAACGCGCACAAAAAAGTTGCCTTTAACCGGGGTGTTAAAGAAGCGCGAGGTGAATTATTTTTTTGTTGGGATAGTGACGATGCAGCTCTACCTGAAGCCTTAGAAATTTTCAATCAGCATTGGCGCAACATTCCAGAGGCGGAAAGGGATGGTTTTTCGGCAGTATGGTGCCTTTGTCTTGATGAGAGGGGAAATATTGTCGGTAATAAATTTCCAGTAGACGTGTTTGATTCCAATACGTTGGAAATTTTTTATCGTTATAAAGTGACGGGGGAAAAATGGGGATGTTTCCGCACCGATGTCTTGCGGCAATTTCCGTTTCCCGAAAATGTGCAAGGACTTGTTCCAGAAAATATTGTATGGTCTGCGATTGCAAAATGTTATAAAACTCGGTTTATTAATCAGGCGTTGCGTATTTATTACATGGAGGAACCCGATTCGATTTGTCATGCGGAACTCGGAAAAAACGCAGATGGTCTCGCCCTATGGGCCAGGGGCATATTGTGCAATGACTTACAATGGTTTTTCTACCATCCCAAATGGTTTTTGAAAATGGCGGCTAATTACACGCGTTATGATTTGCATTTACAGAAAAATAACCTTATCAATCGTTGGGTCTTGCGTGGTTTTTTTCCTCGCCTACTCGTGGTACTGATGTACCCATTAGGGCTGTTAGTTTACCAGCTAGATAAGCGTAAAAATTACCGGTGATTAAAATGTATTATCAAATCAGATATCAATGAAAAGTCATGGCCCAATCATACTGACAAATTAACTATTTATGCAACAATTTGATATTGAACTTCTTGTTACTCCAGGATTGGTTATTTTTTTGGCTACATCGTTGATAGCATTTAAAGTAACTCGTTCCGTAATTTTCTCAATGTCGGCCGCTTTAATAAAAGCAGGTTTGTTTATGCTTTATTTTGGCCTGTTTTTTGATGGTACAATTAATTTTATTGATGACTTTGCTTACCTAGATATAGCCCGCACATTATATGATGACAATGTCGGCATCACTAATTTCATGGAACATTTAGATAATATGAAAGGCCTTAATAATGGAGAGCATTTTGGTTATTCACTCTACAATGTTTTCGCATTTCAATTATTTGGAATTGGATATTATGCCCCCGTGGCGCTGAATATTGTATTGACTAGCTTAATTGCATGGTTCGGTGCGAATCTAGCTGATATTGAGTTCGGTATTAACGGCGTCTGGAAAAAACTGTTCTTTGCTTTTTTACTATTGAACCCGGATATTGTTACTTGGTCGACTCTTTTGAATGGCAAAGATTCATTAGTTTTGCTACTACATGTAATGCTGCTATATTCTGTAT
>JBAQEN010000771.1:0-4456 GCA_049286765.1 Methylococcaceae bacterium | reverse complement strand
GCTCCATACTCGTTTAAATATGGAAATGGCGGTGACTGATGAAATGGTTGGTATTGCGGTCAAAGTACAACCCTACGCGTGTTGCCTGGTGCCTGAAAAACGCGAGGAATTGACTACAGAGGGCGGTTTGGATATTGCCGGCAACCTGAACCGAGTGCAATGGGCTTGTGATAAATTAAGGGCGGCTGGTGTTGAAGTATCGCTGTTTATTGATCCCGATGATGCGCAGATTGCTGCTGCCGTAAATGCCGGCGCGCCGGTCGTTGAATTACACACAGGACGTTACGCAGAGGCAAAAAATCCGGCGCAACAGGCTGAAGAACTGGCGCGTATCAGGCAGGCGGCGCATTATGCGCACAATGCAGGATTACAAGTTAACGCGGGTCATGGTTTACATTTTTACAATGTTGAAGCGATATGTGCCATACCCGAAATTGTGGAGCTTAATATCGGCCATTCGATTTTCGCTCAAGCTTTATTTTCGGGTTTGGCTCAGACGGTCAAAGATTTGAAACAAATTATGAGACAGGCGCGGTTTCGGGTTTTTTGATCCGCGCTGTTCTAATGCGATGTAAGGCCGTGTTTTTGCATGCGATAAAGCAGGGTATCTCTGGAAAGCCCCAATAATTTGGCAGATTTACTGCGATTGCCTTTAGTGCGGCTGAGCGCTTGATGAATCAAGTTGGCTTCTAAAGAATCAAGCTGAATGCCCTTTTCTGGCAAAGTGAAATCCGCCGATTTAGGCATGCAGCTGTGGGTGACAAATTCATGCGGGAGATTTTCCGGTTCAATGGTTGTTCCCGCCAATAAGATACTGAGTCTTTCGCACAGGTTACGCAATTCGCGAATATTACCAGGCCATGAGTAATCTTTCAGAACTTTCAAGGCGTGCTTGCTGAAATTGGGTGAGGCTAATGAATGTGTCTTTGCCATCATGCTCAGAAAATGCATGATAAGATGTTCTATGTCTTCAGAACGTTGCGCCAATGGCGGAAGCTCTAAAGGCACAACGTTGAGCCGGTAGTACAAATCCTGTCTAAATTGCCCTGTTGCAACTTGTTTGTTCAGATCCGAGTTTGTCGCTGCGATAATCCGGACATCAACGTTATAAGGCTTGATGTCGCCCACAGCCAAGCACTCTCCAGACTCCAGGAAGCGTAATAATTTTGCCTGAATCGAGACGGGCAATGAGTTTATTTCGTCAAGAAATAAAGTACCGCCATCAGCCGCTTGAAAAAGTCCCTGAGTATTGGCGGTAGCCCCTGTAAAGGAACCTTTTTTATGACCAAATAATTCGGATTCAATCAGATTTTCAGGTAATGCGGCACAGTTCAAGGTAATAAAGGTTTTATCGGCGCGAGGGCTCTCTTTTTGAATAGCATTGGCGAATACTTCCTTACCCGTGCCGGTTTCACCCTTAATTAATACCGTTACATCGGTAGCCGCAACCATTCTGGCGCTGCGAATTAAAGAATCCAATGCAGGAGATTGACCAATGATCGACTTAAAATGTCCCATAGTAGCCTCTTTTAATGTATTGCTATGTGTGTTTTAAACGCCATCGGATTAAGCCATGGCAGAGCGGCTAACAGTGCCAGAACTATCATAAACAGGCCGATTGCCTGTTTGAAACGCTGCATTCTGGATAACCTAGTTAATACGTGTGTCATTATACCGACTCCCATGACTGCAGGTAAAGTCCCTAATCCGAAAGCCAGCATCGTCAATGCGCTCTTACTGACATCACCTGCGGTAGCAGCGAGTGTTAAAGCTGCATAGACCAGCCCACAAGGCAACCAGCCCCAGACCATCCCAAAAAGATAGGCTTGGCTGCGGTTTTTTACCGGAATAAGTTTCCGGCCATAGGGTTCTATTTTTTTCCAAATATGTATTCCGGCTTTTTCGATATAGGCAAAACGGGGAAACCAGCCAGCTATATAAAGCCCCGCACTTGCCATGATGGCTGCTGATAATAATTGCAGCACTCTATGTCCATGAGTTTCACCCAGATGCATCGTCAATAAGGCCTCGATAATACCCGCTAGCGCACCGGCTATCGTATAACTGGTAATCCGGCCAAAGTTATAATTAAATACAAATGGCAGTAACAGTTTTTTATTGTTACGTATGTCAGGGCTGAGACTTAAGGTTAACGTGCCAATGATCGAACCGCACATGCCTATGCAATGCATACTACTGAACAAGCCCATGATAAAAGCGACTAAATAAGAGCTAGAAAAATTGGGATCAAATGGCATAAGCCGTCAACATTAACATCGAAATAAATATAGACAAAGGGTATTTGTTTTTTGTGATTAGCAAGATACTTCAGCTATTCGTAGAAATCGTCATACCGGATTCGGTATCTAGGCTACAAGGATGTAGTCTCAATATGCCATCCCTTACGACTACGCTCAGGACAGGCCTTGGCTTCTGGATTCCGGCAATCCCTGCCGGAACGACGTTGTCTGCCGGTCTTGCGCATTGGCTGAAGATTCTCGCTAATCAGGTTTTTTGGTGAATGACAAAGGCGCAAACTTTTTAGCCTCGTCTTTCGTGCATTGTGTTTATTTTACCACTGCAAATTGCGATAGAATTTGTGCCTGAATTTTTTCAGCCATTGCCTTGCGATTTTCAGCATCACGAATTGGCCGACCTACGACGATATAATCAGCTCCATTTTGAAAAGCAATTTCTACGCTGACCACCCGTTTTTGATCATCATCTTCGCGGTTATCAACAGGCCTGATGCCAGGGATAATAACTAATAGCTTGTGATCAAGCTGTTCTCTGAGCATAGGCGCTTCCAATCCGGATGAGACAATACCGTCGCAGCCGATTTGCAAGGCTCGCTTAGCGCGTGATAAAACCAGGTCTCGCACATCGCACTTAAAGCCCAAGTCGTCAAGGTCGCCTCTATCCAAACTGGTCAAGGCAGTCACTGCCAACACTTTAAGATCGCCTTTTTCTCTAGCGGCCGCTTCCATAATGGCATCGTTGCCGTGTATCGTCGCAAGATCAACACCTTTACTGCTTAGGGCCTTGATGGCTCGACCCACAGTGGCTGGAACATCAAAAAACTTCAGATCAACGAATACTTTTTTATGGTGTTGCTTTAACCATTCAATAAAACCAAAATAATCGCCCGACATGAACAGTTCCATACCGACTTTATAAAATATCACCGAGTCGCCCAGTTCCTCTACTAAAGCCTGTGCTTCAGGAATGCCGGGAACGTCCAGCGCCATGATCAAGCGTTCACGAACGGGGATGGGTTTGGTTGATAAGAATGACATAGGCTCAATAAAAAAGTGGTTAATATATCTTTGTATTTACGGCTCTGAAACGCTTATTGTGTATTTAATCCCGACTTATTCCAAGCATATTATTCCGCCATCCCTGTTATAAACATGATTAAATCCAGTCGACTTCAATATATCCAAAGCTTTTACAGAACGTCCGCCGGATTTGCATTGCATAATTACTGGCCTATTTTTGTATTGCTTGAGTTCTGACAAACGTACATTTAACTGATCCAAAGGAATGCAAATTGCCCCTGGAATGTGTTGTTCATTCCATTCACTATCCTCACGACCATCGACAATAACTGCCTTTTTCTCTGTATACATTGCGGAAGCGTCACAGGGAGAAATCGGTTCGATATCGACCCTATCTACCCTGGCAACAGCGCATCCCATTAATAAATTCACAAGACTCAATCGGCAATACGTTGGCAATACATGCAGACAATAACCCGCGAATAATGAACTGAGCCAGTGCGAAGAAAATGATATGATCAGCAAATCTTAGCAATTTTCGTTTTATCACGTTCACGGATTCGCATCTATAGCTTGTTGCAGTATATGTTACCGGAACTCGTGGTAACGGTGAATGGTAAAATCCAGTAATTTTACGCTACCTTCGGATTATGAACTCAACACTGATTCAAATGACCCTATTAATGGCTTGCGGCGTGGGTTGGCGAATCCTGTGTCCTGCTGGACTGAAAGCAGAGCAAACCCGGCATGTATTGACTACTTTTGTCTATTACTTGCTACTACCCGCCATGGTTTTGGAGGTGCTATGGACGGCGGATATCGGTTTACGATCCTTTCAATATATGACACTTGGGATAAGCTGCATTTTATTTGCCATGCTCTGTATCTGGGTGCTTGGGACTCTTTTTAAATTTGAACATAGACGTCTGGGAGCCATGATATTGGCGACAGCATTTCCCAATGTGACCTATCTGGGCTTACCCGTTTTAGAGCAAATTTTCGGCAATTGGGCACGGTCGGTAGCTATACAAATGGACCTGTTTGCATTATCGCCCTTCCTGTTTACCTTCGGCATTATGATAGTGCGGCATTACGGAGAGGATAATACCGAAAAGCCGAAGTCAGCCATATCATTTCTTAATGCACCGCCATTTTGGGCAGCGGCGATTGCGGTCATT
>JBAQEN010000770.1:0-2257 GCA_049286765.1 Methylococcaceae bacterium | reverse complement strand
GCCCAGACGCAATTGAACGGCAATTGTGCCACATGCCTAAAGATCAGGTTAGAGCGGCCTATAACCGGGCGCAATACCTGGAAGAACGACGGCGCATGATGCAGAGCTGGGCTGACTACCTGGACGGCTTGAAGAATGGGGCGCAAGTGATACCATTCCAGAAACAAGGTTAATGATTCTTAACAAATTAGAGGATGTGACAATGCAAACGTACAGGGTTTATCTAAAAAATACCGATTCATGTTTTTTTGATGGGGAGGCATCATCGAGAGAAAACGCTATTGCCCAAGCAGAGGCGGAATATTATGAAAAATATCCAGAATGTGAGGGTGAAATTGTTGAATGGTCAGTAGTGGAACAAAAATAATAAACCACACTGCAAGCAAGGTCACGGCAATAATCTATAATCAATTTAACCGGATAGGCTTAGCGGCTTACAAGCGGGCTTCGTCCCCCGCTTCCGGTTATTCCTTTCAGGACGATTTATCACTTTTGTGGAGTGTTGTTAGTGCTTAATTTTGATCCTAATTATGACCACGATAAATATAGAAAAGCGAAATTCAGCGAAGCTGATGAGGATCGGGATAATCCGACTTTTATAGCGTGGGATAAGTTAAGCAATATGCAACTGACCGAGGCTCATGCAGAGCTTAACGATATTTGCGAGCGTGTTAGAGCGGGTGACAGAAACTCAATGTTGGAGTTGATCGAGATTACAGCAGACAAGTTTCTTTTATTCGACACGCTACCACTGGAGTTGCGAGCAAATTTATCTGACGGCTTGAGGGAAGTCGGCAATGCCCTTAGACTATCCAGGGGCAAAAAAGGTTTTCTTCCTCCTCTGTCTCCTCGCGGAAGCGGGGTGCTATCAGAGGAGAAAAAGCGCGACAGTGAACATCGGGTTCTATTAACGGCGTGGCGTGTGCAGTATTACCGATTTAAAGGACTTACTCTTGAGGAAGCGAGGGCAAAGGTTGCAGAGGTCTATGGTCAAAAAGAAGATTCAATACACGATCATTGGAAAAAAGCCCATCAACTAGCAAAGCCACTCTTTGGGGCGATTACCATGGTCTATGATATAGTCGAGAAAGCTACCGGTATTAATCCCGATCCAACACGCCGAAAAAGGTAAGGTAAACAGGATTTTCAGCGTTTACCATGCCCTGACACATAGAGTTTTATGTGAATAATAAGATACCTTATCAACCAATAAGGTACACATCATGCCAACAACATCCCACCAAATGCCAGACGGGTTTTTAAGGCTCTGGCAGATTATCGGCAACAAAAAAACCAACATTCCACCACTTATCCCCATAGGCCGCACCACGTTTTTAAACGGCGTTAAGTCCGGAAAGTACCCAAAACCTGTAAAACTTGGAGAGAGGACAACCGCTTGGCGCGTTAGTGATATACGCGCACTTATTGAAAAGTTGGGGGCTTAACTATGGACAGATTCGGCACCACCCACACGGCAAATGTGGGCAGTAGAAACGATATACAGCAAAATAATTATACCCATAACAGCGCCCATTCACAACGCCAATTAATACTTGATTGGCTTCACCATGCACCGCTTACGACGATTCAAGCGCGTAAAGAGCTGGACATTATGCACCCGGCAGCGCGTGTTCAGGAATTGCGCGAACAAGGCCATAATATTCTAACTCACTGGACAATCAGCGACACCGGCAAGGCCAAGCATAGAGTAGCTTGTTATGTGTTATTGGCGGAGGTGCGCTCATGAGTAAGGACACTAATTTTTATGGTGCTAGCACAATAAAACACCCACGCCGAACCCAAGCACAACAAAATCAACTCGATCAGCAAATTATTGATGTGTTGGAGGAAGATCATCCGCAGTCAGTTAGACATGTATTTTATCGCATGACTGACCCTAGACTACCCGAGCCAGTTGAGAAAAGTGACAAAGGTTATCGTCATGTTCAATTTAGGTGTACGCAACTCAGACGAAGCTACCGTTTGCCTTATAACTGGATAGCGGACATGTCGCGGCGCGGTTACTTCGTTAACACCTATTCCGACAAAGGCGACTTTCTGTCACGCATGGCCGGTTATTATCGCGGCGACTTATGGGCATATTCTGACTATCGTTGTGAGGTATGGTGTGAGAGCCGAAGTATCGCGGGAGTTATCCAAAAAGAATGTAATGAATTAGCCGTTGATTTATTGCCATGCGGTGGCTTCTCAAGCCTCACATTCGCCCATGAAGCAGCCGAACAACACAACCATAGTG
>JBAQEN010000769.1:0-19348 GCA_049286765.1 Methylococcaceae bacterium | reverse complement strand
ACACTGTTGGAACAGGATTCCATAGCGGCTCAGCAGACTGTTACTCAGGAATCACTGGTAAAACAATACAAGGGAACCGTAGCAATGGATCGTGGCCTGGTTGCAGATGCCAAACCCAAATTGAGTTAGGAACGTGCATGAAATAAGATCCCCAATAGACATCTTGTTATCCCCCTTTGTTAAAGGGGTACAGGGGGATTTAAAAAATTAAAGTTACTCAAGTTATTTCGTGCACGTTCCTAACTTCCTCATTATATATTTTATTTGAGCGGATTTTTCATCAAAACAATTGTAATGGCAAGAGATTGATTTTTTAAATGTTAACCCTAAAAATCTATTGAACTCACCTTAGCGCAATATGACCATTAACTTCTGCTAATACCTTTACTAACAAATCCGCTTGCCCTGCCTGAAAACAGACTGCATCAGTTTCTTTACGCAGCCAGGTAAATTGGCGCTTAGCCAGTTGCCGGGTGGCTATAATGGCTTTTTCTGTCATGGTTTCAAAATCATCATCACCTTGCAGATACGACCAGACTTGTCGATAGCCAACCGCACGAATGGAAGGCATTTTTTCGGTTAGATCGCCGCGATTGAAAAGTGTTTCTACTTCATCGATAAAACCTTGCTCAAGCATATCCCGGAAACGTTGAGCGATTTTGTCATGCAGAATTTTTCGATCTGGCGGAGCAACTATCAGTTTTATCTTTTGATAAGGCAGTGGCGCCTGGCCTTTAGCTTCATTAAAGAAAGCCGATAAGGGTTTACCGCTGATTTCGTAAACTTCCAAAGCGCGCTGGATACGTTGCGGATCATTGGGGTGAATTCTCGCCGCAGCTTGCGGATCAATATCGGCGAGCCGTTGATGCAAGACTTCTTTGCCTAATTGCCCTAAATCTTGATCAAGTTTGGCCCTGATCGCTGCATTGGCCCCGGGAAGAAAGGCGAGTCCATTTGTTAAGGCATTGAAATATAGCATGGTGCCGCCAACTAAAATCGGGCTTTTTCCGCGCCGCGTTATAGCATCCATTAGGGCCAGCGCTTGTGTTCTAAACTGGCCAGTAGAGAAAGATTCTGACGGATCCAGGATATCTATCAAATGATGGGGAATACCAGCTCTTTCATCCAGCGTAGGTTTCGCCGTTCCTATATCCATGCCTTTAAATACCAGCACCGAGTCTACACTGATAATTTCACCACCTAGGGCCTGTGCCAGTTGTACAGAAAGGGCTGTTTTTCCTGAAGCCGTTGGCCCCATTAAGAAAATGGCAGGTGGAAGAGGTTGTTTTTGCATAATTAATAGAGCCCTGTTACCGATAGTAACACCGGTTATTGACCTGTTGCCATGATAAATTAATGGGCTTTTCAACTCGCCATGGGTTTGAATTCATGCGCAATCTAACCACAAGCACAGTGCACGGATAAAACCACAGCTATCGTGGCTATTGACCACGCAAGAAAAATTTATCGAGGTCATTCGTCGATAATTCTATCCAGGTGGGTCTACCGTGATTGCACTGCCCTATTCTTTCCGTTTGTTCCATCTCGCGCAGTAATGCGTTCATCTCGTCTATGCTCAAACGGCGATGTGCGCGTACAGCGCCATGACAGGCCATAGTTGCCAATAGCCGATTAGATTGCTCTTGTATACGGTGGCTCATGCCATGCTCGGTTATATCGGCTAACACATCACGAATCAATGTTTCTTTATCAATATTGCCCAATAAAGCAGGTGTTGAACGGAGCATGAGGGTCACAGGACCGGACCGGTTTAGTTCAAAACCTAACGAACTGAAAAATTCATGTTCTTGCTCTGCCAAATCCGCTTCCGCTGAACTGACATTTATCTTGATGGGCAGCAATAAGGGTTGACTCGGCACTGCGCCATGTTGATATTGTTGCTTCAGGCGTTCATAGGTAACCCGTTCGTGGGCGGCATGAGCATCGACCAGGATAATGCCTTTTAGAGTTTCTGACAAAATATAAATGTTGTGTAAATGCGCAATGGCAAAGCCTAGAGGTGGATAGTCCTGTGTTTGAGATACTGGCTGTTTTTTTACGGACGGGGGTTCAGGGTAAAGCGACGCATAAGCCCTTATCGATTCTGCCACCGTTAAAGGCAATGATGCCTGTTGAGGATGTCTTCGCTGATAAACAGGTTTAGCATCAAAGCCAGGACGCGCCTGCGGCGACGGTATAAATTCCGGCTCATATAGCCGGCTTTCGTCGGCATCAGTCAGATCCGCCTCGTGCCCGGGCCTTAAATCGGCCAGTGACCGGTGCAGGGCGGTAAATAAGAAATCATGCACCAGGCGGCCTTCTCTAAATCGCACTTCAAGCTTTGCCGGATGGGCATTGACATCAACTAACGCCGGGTCAAGTGTCAAATATAAAACAAAGACCGGGTGCCGCCCATGAAACAAAACATCCTGATAGGCTTGTTTAACAGCATGGGAAACCAGCTTATCCCTTATCAGTCTGCCGTTGACATAGAAAAACTGCATATCCTGTTGACTGCGGGAAAAGGTCGGCAAACCTACCCAGCCGGTTAATTGCAAGCCCGAGGCCGCAAAGTCAATTTTTACCGAGTTGTCGATAAAGGCTGATCCGCAAATACCGGCAATTCTTTGCTCTTGTGCTATGCCTGTTGGCGCGGGCTTTAGATTGAGCACTTCTTTTTGATTATGGATAAGCGTAAAACCAATATCGAACCGGCTTAGCGCCATCCTTTTTATTAATGTTTCTATATGGGCAAATTCGGTTTTTTCGGTTTTTAAGAACTTGCGTCTGGCAGGGGTATTGTAAAATAAATCACGCACATCAACCGTCGTGCCTTGAGGATGCGGATCGGGTTGCGGCTCAAAATCCTGCTCTGAGCCATCGGCGGTTACGCACCAGGCACATCCTGCATCGGAAGTGCGTGAAATCAACGTAAGCCTTGCAACAGAACTGATACTGGGCAGGGCCTCGCCGCGAAAACCCATGCTGGCAACCTGTTCCAGATCCTGCAAGGTGGCGATTTTGCTGGTTGCATGTCGAGACAGAGCAAGCGGCAAGTCTTCTTTGATTATGCCGCAACCGTCATCCCGGACTTTTATCAGTCTGGCACCGCCCTGCTCTATTTCAACAGTAATTTGCCCGGCACCTGCATCAAAACAGTTTTCAACCAATTCCTTGACCACGGATGAAGGCCTTTCTACCACCTCGCCAGCGGCAATCTGGTTGACCAGTTGAATGGGGAGAGAATGAATACGCATTAGCCAGCCTAAAGCAAAAGGCATATTCTATAGGAGTGGATCAAACAGCGGTAGAGACGCGATAAATCGCGTCTCTTTACAGCGCTGCGATTCGGCTATCAACAGGGGCTGATTGTCTGAAATAGTTATGCACGCCTTTGAAAATAGCATTGGCCATTTTCGATTGATACCGCTTGCTCAGTAAGTTTTGCTCTTCTGACGGATTCGAGATAAACGCCGTTTCCACCAAAATTGAAGGTATGTCTGGTGATTTCAACACGACAAATCCAGCTTTCTGCACTGACGCCTTATGGAGATCACAAACGTTTTGAAAGTTTTTTAAAATGTGCCTAGCTACGTTAATACTGGCCTCCTGGGTCGCAGTTTGCGATAAGTCCAATAACACCGATGCCAGCACATCCTCTTTATCGTCAAGACTCACCCCACCCACTAAATCAGCGGCATTTTCACTCTTTGCCAGCCAAAGGGCTGCTTCACTTGATGCGCCACGTGTGGATAAGGTATAAACAGATGCTCCTTTAACAGAAGTATCTTGAAAAGCATCGGCATGTATTGAAATAAACAAATCCGCTTTTGCAGCTCTCGCAATTTGCATTCTGTTTCGAAGACCGACGAAATAGTCACCTTTGCGAACCATGACCGCTTTCATTCCCGGCTGTCCATTGATCAATGCTTCCAGTTTTTTAGCAATCGCAAAGGTAACTTTTTTCTCTTCGGTGCCATTGGGACCATGAGCGCCTGGATCATTACCACCATGCCCGGCATCGATGGCAATCACTATACTGTTGGCACCTTGAGGTTCGATCGCTTTGACAACTGCCGTTTCTTTACGAGCAACTTTTTTTGGTTCAACAGATTTACTGGCAACTACTTTTGTCCCTACAGCCTTACTGACACCAGGTTTAGTTACTTCTTTATCTTCAACCTTCGTAGCAACAACAGGGCCTTGATTAAGCAAATCAACAATTAAATGATGTGCATCGTTATTATTTGAGCTTAATAAGAATTGTTTTGAGCTAATCGGCGTTTTTAAATCGACAACAATTCTCAAATCAATGTCATTTTTTGTTCCCGCGCGTACACGGCTAAACAACGGATGCGCTGCCGGAGGTTGGTTTAATGCGCGCTTAAGCTGAGCATCTTTAATATCAATTACCAAGCGTGACGGATTATCCATTACAAATACCCGGTGTTTTGGAGATGCCGTTACATCAAACATCATACGCGTTTGCTTTGAGGTAGTGACATAACGTAATGAATTAACATTGATTTGTTGCGCATAGCCGGACACAGCTAACAGCTGCAATCCAAAGAAAAACAAGACTTTCCAGTAATTTCTCATAGCCGTAACCCGCAAAGACAACAATTTGGATTAAATTATAGCAGTATGTTGTTGTTTTTATATATACCTCACAAGTTTTTTTATCAGTAACTTTCCATAGTTAATAAGCGCCCGGAATTTTCAGGTTTTAAAGTAATGATGCTATCCGGTTCCGGCAAATATCCTTTACCTTTGTCCGGCCATTCAATAAAACACACGCCACCCTGAGCAAAATAATCTCTTATTCCTATCCATTCCAGTTCTTCAGGATCAACTACCCTATAAAGATCAAAATGGAATACTTTACGAGCACCTATCGAATATTCTTCCACTAATGTATAAGTAGGGCTTTTAACCGCTCCAGTGAAACCCGCCGCCCTGAGAAAACCTCTGACCAATGTTGTTTTCCCTGCGCCCAAATCACCATTTAAAAAAATCAGGCATTTTGACGGTACAATCTTCCATAGCTCGGCCCCAAACTGTTCGGTTTCTTCTGTATTGTTCAGATACTTCTGCATCACAAAACCTATTGTCTAAGAAATGGCATTAAATCACTGGCTAACAAACCTCTTTCCCCATCCTTTTCTGCGGCTAAATCGGCCGCCTGCCCATGACTATAAACCCCTTGCTGCGCGGCATTTTTCAAAGACATTCCTTGAGCCAGTAAACCTGCAATCACACCTGTAAGCACATCGCCCATGCCTCCTGATGCCATTCCCGGATTGCCTGTAGTGGATACTGCCAGCTCATCTCCAGAGGCAATTAAGGTACCGGAACCTTTAAGAATGGCAATGCCGCCATATTTAGCCTGAAGATTTAAGACCGAAGCAAATCTGTCTTGTTGTATTTCAGCCGTAGAACAGCTCAATAACCGGGCCGCTTCACCCGGATGTGGCGTTATAATCCAGTCGACATTGACTACAGGTGATTTGGCTAATAGATTCAAGCCATCTGCATCTACTATCAATTTTTTTCGAGAACTTATCGCGGCAATAAACAGTTCTTTTGCCCAATCACTTTGTCCTAATCCAGGGCCTACCACAACAACACTGGCTTTTTCCAACAACACCGCCAACTGCCCGGCAGTTTCCACACCATGGCACATCAACTCCGGCCGGTTCAGGTTCATTAGTCCTGCATGTTCTGACCTTGTCGCTACACTGACCAATCCTGAGCCCACTCGCAAAGCCGCTTCACCCGCCAGTCGTGCCGCGCCGGAATAGCCCCGATCGCCACCCACTATCAACACATGTCCGAAGTCACCTTTATGCGAACAGCGATGACGGCGCGGCAACGGTATTCTAGCAACCCGAACCGCCGACGGCGAAACCTGTTGAAAAACATCATCCGGCACTGCTAAAGAAGCATAAAAAATTTCACCGCAATAGTCAGCAGCATGCCCAGTAAATAAGCCTTGCTTCAAACCAATAAAAGTAACCGTGCAATCTGCTTTTACCGTACACCCCATCACATTGCCTGTATCCGCATTCAAACCCGAAGGACTATCCACCGCAATCACTCGGGCGGGCGACTGATTGATGACTTGAATGGCTACCTCATAAAGCCCTGTTACCGGCCGATCCAGGCCAGTCCCTAACAGGGCATCAATAATTACCTCCGCATCAATTTGCAGTCCGGCCTGAAAAGGAACAACCATCCCATTTGCAGTAATATATTTTTGATAAGCCATAAGTGCATCACCTTTCAGATTTACAGGTTCTGCAAGACTATATACAGTGACGTTCAATCCTGCTTTCAAAGCCAGTGCGGCGACTATATAGCCATCACCCGCATTATTGCCGGCACCGCAAAAAACAGCTACAAATTGGGCATCCGGCCATTTATCTCTGATACACTGAAAAACTTCATAGCCGGCTCTGCTCATTAATTCAAAGCCGGGGATGTTTCGTTCTTGTATCGCGATGCGGTCCAGTTCCCTGACTTGTGCTGCTCGATAGAGTGTTGCGGGTAATTGTTGCATGGTAATTTTTAAACGCATTAGAGGAATGATAAAAATAAAACCAGCATTCGCAAATGCATGCCGATTATCAATACAAGAATAGAGCGCCCCGGAGCTTGTAAGATAACTGTGATTTTATACTGTAAACTAAAGATCAAGATTGCCGCCAAATAGTATGATCGTACCGGTTAGCGCAGATTGCGTAACAGTTATTTTTAGCAGGCAGCCGGAACTATTTGATCAATAATTTATGAGGAATACCAATAAATTTTGTGTCTTTCATGCGTTTCGCGTTCAGCAAGTAATGATAGAAGCAGCTAAATTGAAAAGAAACTATTAAAATAACAACAGCGCATTACCCGTCATTACGTCAGTCCATTTTATTTGAGGGTGACGATAGTACGCAAAGTACTAAATTTGTACACAATCAACTACCTTTTCTTCCAAGTTAAATAAATGCTTCTACGTGCATTAATCTCCCTGATCCTTTACCTGAATTGCCTTACGGTTTTTGCCCATAAGTCTAGCGACAGCTATTTAACGCTTAAGGTATCCGCTACTCAAATTACAGGCCAATGGGACATTGCACTGCGTGATCTGGATTATGCCATCAGCCTGGATGCGAATGACGATAGCGCAATCACCTGGAAAGAATTGCGCAGTAAAGGCGGAGCAGTCAACACTTACGCCTTAAGCCATATACAGATTTCAGCAGGCGGAGCTCCCTGCCGCATCAAACCAACGCAGTTTCTGGTTGATACACACACTGACGGCGCTTATGCGGTACTGCAATTCGACGTTGACTGTCCGAAGCAATTGACAGAAATCAGCCTTAATTACACACTGTTTTTTGATCTCGATCCACAACATCGAGGTTTGCTACGTGTCGAATATGAAAATACAACGCATACGACAGTATTAAGTCCAACGCAAAACAGGCAAAGTATTGAACTGGCTCAGATAAAACCGTGGGCTGCATTTTCGCAATATCTGCACGAAGGTATTTGGCATATCTGGACCGGTTACGACCACATCCTGTTTCTATTGAGTTTATTACTGCCTGCAGCGCTTTGTCGTCAAGCCGGACAATGGCGCCCCGCAAAACAATTTCGCCCCGTATTAATTGAAGTTATCAAAATTGTCACCGCGTTTACGGTCGCCCATTCCATCACCCTGAGTCTTGCAACGCTGGAGGTGATCTCCCTGCCTTCGCGCTGGATTGAGTCAGCCATTGCCGCATCGGTCATTGTGGCGGCATTAAATAATATTTACCCCCTCATAAGCAAAAAACTATGGCTAGTGGCCTTTGGCTTTGGTCTGATACATGGACTTGGCTTTGCCAATGTTCTGAAAGATCTGGGACTGCCGCAAAATATGCTGCTATTAACTTTGCTCGCCTTTAATCTGGGTGTGGAAATAGGGCAACTCGCTATTGTCAGCGGCTTTTTACCGGCTGCTTATTGGCTAAGGCACACGCAATGGTATCGTAAGGTGTTTATTAACTTGGGTTCTTTTTTTATCGCCATGCTTGCCTGCATTTGGTTGCTGGAACGATCACTGAACCTAAAACTGATTGATTAGTCATCCGGATAGTTAGCCAATGGTCATTTAATTTTTTTATTCATCATGAAGTTTTCTGTTTGTCTTCTTGATCTTCGTAATGAGTTAAATGAAATATCTATGCATCTCTTTTAATGATTACTCACACCTGCCGCATAGACCAACTTCGCTATTATAATTAAGCTCCCTGCATAGTAATGAGCAGACCGCTTCTTTTGATAATAAAGCCTTCACCGAACAACATGATCGGCATTGGCAAATTGAGCAATACCACCGTTCGATTAAGCAGGTAGCAACATTGAACGTTTTCAAGCCCGCAGTAAAGGCCCCATAAAAAATCATCTTTTTGCCGCAATTTGCGGTTTCGTCTAATTTCAGAAACTCAGCTTCGCGCGGTCATTAACAATTGCTAGCTTACCCCGGAATTTAATCAAAGATGTGGTTGCTTCGTTTATTGGGACTATTATGCCGAATATGTTTCATTTGAACCCTGAATTTCAGCATGTCGTCATGCGTAATTCCTAATACATATCGAACCTTGCCAGGTATCCGAAATGATCGGAAACGATAGGATAGAAATCTTCGTTAAAAATGACATCCATGGACTTGATTTGCATCGGTTGACCATTGCGTTTGAAGATATAATCTATGCGTTTGGGTGGATAATTTTTCCATCCGTCTATTTGACCCTGATAGCTGGGCTGGTAAAAACGGTGCGGGTGTAACTCGTTGAATTGATCCACGTATTTCGCATTTCCTACGATATGGTTATAGGCATGTTCTCCGGCGGGCGCATTGAAATCGCCGACGATTAAATCGCCTCTGACGCCGAAATGCAGGCGTGAGTCGATCAATTTGTCGAGGTTATAGTATTCTTCATAAAAACCATGATGCGCCCAACTCAAATGAACATTGGCGATATGCAACAATCCAAACCAAGGAACGGCTATGCATGACACGGTGATGTTCCGGGACATATAATTCTCTTTGCTATGATCTAGCGAAACATAAGACGAAAAATTGTGCAGCATAGGATAATGGCTCATGATGGCTGTGCCTTCGCGCCAACGATCAAATCCGATGTGACTCCAGTCCTGATGAATATGATACCAAAGTCCCCACTGACGTAATTTATTACAAATTCGAAAAGCCATGTTGGAAGGCGATTCTCCATATGGGCTGGTAATTGGGTCATGCATGTACTCGCCAACTTCTTGAAAACAAATGACATCGACCCTTAAATGAGCGATCGCTTCGGCTATGATATTTACTTCGCGCTCATGTTGATGCATTGTGTCAAAAGAACAGGCATGCGGGTGTTGTTGATAAGTATGAAGATTCAGTGTCAGCAGAGAGAGTTCCATAAATTCGGATTTTTTAAACGTAATGTTCGATTTATCAGGATTCGTTTAGTTTTTGGTAAGTGTTGCAACATGCCGGTTAAGTTTTGTTGGCGCGATGCTTATGAAATAGGAAACAGCGAAATATTGAATAAATGATTTTGCTACCAGCATTTCCTCGAAACTCAATCTGTTTAATGACGATTCTTGTATTTATAAATAATGTGTGTGGGTATTGCAATTGGCCACGCGACTTGACGGTTCAGTTTATCTGTTACCGGTAAAGTCCTTCTGTTGAGTATCTGTTGTGAAAAAAATCTGTTAGGCCGGATATCGCGAGCTGTTTTCTTGGAACTTCTTTTTTCAGTCAATCATTTGCCCTGGAATTATTAAATGCCCAGATTGGAATTGCTCTAATCTGATATGGGAAAATATTGGTATAATAGTATAACTTTTGTGCCTGGACATGATCGAAGACGCTCTGAGAACCGTAGCAGGGTACAGACGCGATAAATAAATTCCGGTTTATATTTTCGATTAGAAATGTGGAATACATTGATAAAATAGAGCTGCTAGCTTAGCCAATAGTAATGGTATTAAATTAGTGACTATTTTAGATCGGTAATATGTAGATTTTATGACCAAACAAACAAAGGATTTGGTATTGTATAGTGAGTAATTAAACCGGTCAGTTACAATCCCTGGTCAACTAGAGTGTAGACTACAAAAGAAAAGCGGCAACTCTCGAAATAGCATCATTTTTCAAAGCACCCAAGAAATTAACCGAAGATGGTATTTCCACCATAAAGCGGTATAAGTACAGAGCATAAAAAAGTCAACATAGCGGTAAGTTAATGAACAAATGACAGGTGAGACTTTGCTAATGGCGGTTAATATTGCGAAATTATAGCAATACGCCTTATTGACCACTCAAGAACACAGACAAACTTGGTTGTTTCAAGGGAGCGCATGCCTATGTCATTGTGCAGCTTTAATTGAGATATAGTGCCCAGCAATTGAACGTGGAAAATATTTGAAGCGGTTTCCAGCTAAGTACCATTCAGCCCTGCACAGCTATGTAACTTTTTTACAAGGCAGTAGATCAAGCCCGGCAAGTCGTGAATCTTCTTCGCAGGAAAGCGTTTTAGGCCTTATCAAGCAACAAATTACAGCTAGCCGCTGAATCAGCGCCGATACCCATAACAAACCGGTTCATACAATTGACGATAGCGCATAAGCAAACAACATCAAGAAATGCCTGTTCATCCCAACCGGCATCGAATATATATTGCACATCCTCAGACGTAATTTCGCAGGGAGTAAGAGTTAACTTTTTTTACATAACGCAAAATAGGTCTTAATTTCTCCTCAACATTGGCCTTATCAATATCGATTTTTAACTGTTCGACAATGACTTCATTAATACCTAACGCCGCTAATTTGACTTTATGGAGGTTATAACAAAAATCGCAGTGATTCAGTACTGAGGCATAAGTAATTATCAATTCACGAATATCCTTGCTTAGCGGAGAAAAACTTCTGTCAATATCTTCCAACAATTTAAACAATAAAACGCCCCGGCGAGGATATTTTGTCAATACACCCGCTAACGTGCTAAGGTTTGGACTTGAGGGCAGATATGACATATTTTTCTCCGATTTATCAATGCCTAGAAATCAAAGCTTTCAACTTCCGCAGTTAAAAATACAGGCGCGCCACCCGTTGAAATTTTAACGGCATGCCCCGCTGTTTCTTGACCTCCTGGCGAATTTAAACAATCTTCCAATGCTTGCATGGACGGAAAATAAACTTCTGCGATACGATGAAAAGGCGCAGGCTCTTTGCCAACACATGACGTTATTAGAGATGCAACAAAGCGGGTTTTTCCTGCCAGCTTTTCTACCGCCATAGGAACGTGTTCATTCGCATAGCGTTGCTCAAACTCATCGATATTTGCCGGCTGTGGATACATGACAATCAGTTTTGCAGTTTTCATAGTTTTCTCATATGGTCTTGTTGATAGTGGCCGTTATCTTATAAGTGATATAAAGGATTTGTATAATACCGATTTTCTATGAAACAATAGGCTTTGCCTATAGTTGAGACTGTGCTATGGAAATGCACCAAATACGCTATTTTTTGGCTTTATGCGATCACGGCAACTTCACCCGCGCCGCACAATTTGCTTATGTTTCCCAGCCGTCTTTAACACAGGCTATAAAAAAGCTGGAGGATGAACTGGGCGGTGAATTGTTTTTGCGCGACCGGTCGGGCTGCCAATTAACCTCACTCGGCCGTCTGGTCGAACCCAATCTACGCAAGATATTTAACGAAACACTGGCAACAAAAGCCGAAGCGGTCCGCTTTACACACTTGCATACCATTCCTTTACGCATTGGAGTTATGTCCACTATAGGCGCGCATCGTTTAAGTCCATTTTTTGTCCGCTATCAGCAGGAATATCCACAGATTGAATTGGAGTTGCTGGTAGATAGTGAAACCCTCTTGCTAAAACAATTGGAGTCCGGTCTGCTGGACCTGGTTATCAGCGCGCCAACCCAATTATTGGGTCAACCTTACCAATCTACACTGCTTTACCAGGAGCGTTATGTCGTCGCTTTTAGTCCTGCACACCGGTTTAACCAGCTAACTAAAATCGAATTAAAAGACCTTCAGTCAGAACCTTATCTGGATAGACTTAACTGTGAAATGCGCGAAAAGTTGAAAAGCCTTTGCCAGGATCGTGAAATCAATCTTTATGCAAGTTACCGCAGCAACAGCGAAGAATGGATTGTTAATATGGTGCGCGCCGGGCTTGGTGTTGCCCTGATACCGGAATACACGCTGCCCAAAGATGCCGATGATGTGAATTACCGCTATCTTTTAGACCCGGCGATCAGCCGCCAGATTTACGCCATTTATGCGGCGCAATTGCTAAAAAAGAACGAACTGAAGACATTAATCACCAATTTAAGTTGTGGTTTATAACGATCAAGCCAATTCTTTAGTAGCTGCCCGCCATCATGCTTGTAACTTTTGGCTTATGAATGTACTTTTACCTACTATATATCATAGCTAAGAGTCACTCGTTTAATCGGCCGGGTTTTCCTGTATGATGGCGTACGCCGTCGTTATGCTATAACAAAAGATCAAGCGACAAAAAAAAGATATAATAAACAAATTTTACACAGAGGATAAGAACATGATCGAAAACTGGATTGCCCCCTCCATTCTTTCAGCTGATTTTGCCAGATTAGGCGAAGAAGTTGATAACGTTTTAGCCGCTGGCGCTGATATTGTACATTTTGATGTTATGGATAATCATTTTGTACCCAACCTGACCATCGGCCCGCTGGTTTGCGAAGCCTTGAGAAAACACGGAGTGACTGCACCGATTGATGTACATTTGATGGTTGCCCCCGTAGACCGGATTATCCCTGATTTTGCCAATGCCGGCGCCAGCATCATTACTTTCCATCCTGAAGCATCGGTACATATCGACCGTACCTTGCAGCTGATAAAAGATTCCGGTTGTAAAGCAGGCTTAACCTTTAACCCCGGTACACCGCTGCATTATTTAGACCATATTATGGACAAACTGGATATCATTTTGTTGATGTCGGTAAATCCGGGTTTCGGCGGACAATCGTTTATCCCTTCCGCATTGGATAAATTAAAGCTGGTCAGACAAAAAATTGATGACAGCGGTTTTGATATTCGTCTGGAAATTGACGGCGGTGTAAAAACCGACAATATTCGCGCCATTAAAGCGGCAGGTGCAGATACGTTTGTTGCAGGTTCAGCGATTTTCAGCCAGCCCGATTACAAAAAAGTCATTAATGAAATGCGTGCGGAATTGGCGCTGGCGGTTTAGCTTTGTAGGATGGGTAAAGGCGATAGCCGAAATTCATCATAATCAATCACCGATGTGATGGGTTTCACTATAGCTCTACCCATCCTACCAAGTTTGTTGTAATTTCATTTTCAACATAAATATTTCTATTTGTAAATCTTCAACAACTAGCATTTTAACTCCGTGTATTCTCGATAAAATTGATAATCTATGTCTGATATACAGCCAATAACTTTAAGCGCACCAATTACTGGAACAAAACATGCGACTCAACCGACTATTGGTGAGGTTATTACAAGTCTAGCAACTGGAAACAGCTACACCATAGGAAATAAAATCGGTGAAGGCAATTTTGGCATCGTCTACTCTTGCAAGGATGTTTGGGAAAACGATCTTGCAGTAAAGGTACTAAAACCAATAGAAACCTACGAAAAGATTAAGGAGTCAGCAGAAGGAGAGTTTATAAAATTACTTCAACTGCGCAATCCATATATCACATTCGTTTATGATGCTTTTGAGTACCGTGATACGTTTTACATAATTACTGAGCTTTGTCACTCTCCAATTACCAATCTATTTACAATAGAAAACTTTAATGGTCAAATTTGGCTAATGGGAATTGCACGCGGATTGTTACAGGCTGTTCATTATTTACATATTAATAATTTCGCACATCAAGACATTCATCCTGGAAACGTTTTTGCAACATTTGTTAAAGACGAGTTAAATCCAGATAACCCAAAAGTTCTTCAATTTAAACTTGGGGACTTGGGTATAGCAAAACTCCTTGATGAAATGGATGCTAAAAATACTATGGCACAATGGATGTTGCCGCCAGAAATATTAAACCGTTCAGAGTTTGGTCCAATTGATCATCGCCTTGATATTTATCACATTGGATTATTATTTCTTCAATTGGCTTACTCTCAAGAGATGAAATTCACAGCGCAAGAAATACTAGATGGTAAACCTCGCGAAATGGCACTTGCACTACCTACGCCTTACAGTTTTGCATTGGAAAAGGCTCTTCGTCGTCATGTAGTTTGCAGAACTGCTAGTGCAATGGAATTTTGGCGTGATTTACATACTCCTAACCTGTAAAACTGTAAGGCAGATTCGTGCTAGCAATCCGTAATCAACGGAGAGTATATAATCAAAATCTGGTATGAATTTTCCAAGCAAGTTTTTTTGCGCTTCTTCTATTTAATAGTGGCATGGTGTTCATTGTCGGCATTGACGGTTTGCTATCGCGAAACAACCCTATGGTTCTTTCAGCCATGTAGCCATGATATGCATCGCGTACCTTTAAAATGCGTAATGCACATTTTGATTGATAGCTTTATCTGGATAGATTATTTTAAAAGCGGCGGCATTTGCCAAACTCTATACACACGTTAATTAACAAAACCGACATGACCCCGGAACAATTTAATCACTATGCCCAACAAGGCTACAACCGTATCCCGGTCAGCCGCGAAGTCCTGGCTGATCTGGATACTCCGTTAAGCGCTTATCTGAAACTGGCTGATGGCGCGTATTCCTATTTATTTGAATCCGTCCACGGTGGTGAGCAATGGGGCCGTTATTCGATCATAGGACTGCCTTGCAAAACTATTGTTAAAATCAGCGGCAATCAAATTCGGCTGGAACAAAACGGCGAGCTGCTGGAAACAGTAACGCACGACAACCCGCTGGTCTGGATCGAGCAATTCAAGCAACGCTATAAAGTACCCGATATTGCCGATTTACCGCGCTTTTATGGCGGCCTGGTCGGTTATTTCGGTTATGAAACTATTCGTTATATTGAGCCGCGTCTGCGTGACACAGGAAAACCGGACCCGCTGGGATGCCCTGATATTTTATTGATGGTATCAGAAGAAATACTGGTGTTTGATAATCTCTCTGGAAAAGTGTTGTTGCTGACTCATGCGAATCCCGAAGAAGCCGATGCTTATAATCGTGCGGTGGCGCGAGTGTCTGAGTTGGTTGTCAAACTGCGTGAAATGCAAGCCAATCCCGAAAAACATGCTAAACCCAGCAAGGTTGAAGAAGCTGATTTTGTCTCAGGTTTTACCCAGCAAGGTTATGAAGATGCCGTAAGTAAAGCCAGGGACTACATCACCGATGGCGACATCATGCAAGTGGTGTTATCGCAGCGCATGTCCATTCCTTATAGCGCTTCGCCGCTGAATTTATACCGCGCCTTGCGTTGCCTGAATCCATCGCCTTATATGTTTTATCTGAATCTGGACGATTTTCATATCGTCGGCTCATCGCCGGAAATACTGGTCAGACTGGAAGACGATACCGTCACGGTGCGCCCGATTGCCGGAACACGCCGGCGCGGCGCAACGCCTGAACAGGATATTGCCCTGGAACACGACTTACTGGCAGACCCGAAAGAACTGGCGGAACACTTGATGCTGATTGATTTGGGCCGCAATGATACCGGACGCGTTGCTGAAATCGGCAGCGTACAACTGACCGATAAAATGATCGTCGAACGCTATTCTCATGTCATGCATATCGTCTCCAATGTCACCGGTACACTGCAGCAAGGTAAAAACGCCTTTGATGTACTGGCGGCGACCTTTCCGGCAGGAACGGTTAGCGGCGCGCCAAAAATACGCGCGATGGAAATCATCGATGAACTGGAACCCGTAAAGCGTGGTGTTTATTCTGGAGCGGTCGGCTATATCGCCTGGTCCGGTAATCTGGATACTGCAATTGCCATTAGAACCGCTGTTATCAAAGACAACATGTTACATATACAAGCCGGTGCCGGTATCGTTTACGACTCCGTGCCCAGAAACGAGTGGGACGAAACCATGAACAAAGGCCGCGCCATATTCCGTGCAGTCAGTATGGCCGAAGCAGGCTTGGAAGGAGAGCAGGCATGAGCGCAATAAAAATTCCCCCTAGCCCCCCTTTATCAAAGGGGGGGATTAAGGTAGTCATGATCGATAACTACGACTCGTTTACTTATAACCTGGTGCAGTATTTGGGTGAATTGGGCGCTGATGTTAACGTCGTGCGCAATGATCGAGTGACTGTCGAAGACATAGAAAACCAGGCGCCGGACAAAATCGTTATTTCGCCAGGGCCTTGCACACCCAAGGAAGCAGGCGTATCTGTCGATGCTATTTTAAAGTTTGCCGGACGTATTCCTGTCCTGGGCGTTTGCCTCGGTCATCAAAGTATAGGTTATGCTTTTGGCGGCAATATCATTCATGCCAAAAGCATTATGCACGGCAAGACCTCACCGATTTATCACCACAACCTCGGTGTCTTCAAAGGGCTTAATAATCCGTTTACGGCCACCCGTTATCATTCCCTGGTCATCGAACAGGCAACCCTGCCCGATTGCCTGGAAATAACTGCCTGGACTCAGGATGCAGCAGGTAATATTGATGAAATCATGGGTGTGCGCCATAAACAGTTTGATATTGAAGGCGTACAGTTTCATCCTGAGTCGATTTTGACTGAGCACGGGCATGAATTGTTGAGGAATTTTTTGGAAAGATGAAGATAGCCCGATTAATTCGCTTCGTCCCTCAACGCACCCGATGACTCTGACCAACCAAGCGAAATTGACAGTGACAACCCGGATGCATATCGTGAAATCGACAGCGACAACTTGTTATTCAGACTTTATCGATTCAGTAACTCGTTAGCGACTACCCACGTCTCGATCATAGTTGCTTCAAGTTAACCAAAAGTTGAGCCGTTCCAGCCCCAAAATTCAGCCGGGCAGTTGCTAAATTCGATATAAATGCGCTCGGCTGTCAACGGTAAAATACCCGTTAACAACCTGCTTATCGATGCGGACAGAGCCTTGGCTTGCGTAGCGCTTAATCCTATACTGTTACATTCCAGATAAGCCAGCGGCTGATTGCTGCCGCCGAATAACATCGCTTTGCCGCCGGCCAGTTCCACCATCACATAGCGTTCCGGTTTGCCGGTCTCTTTGGCGAGTAGCTGAGAAAGTCCGCTGAGCAGTGGTTCGGATTGGCTTTGATCGATGGTAACGTTGGTGCTGAGCTTTAAGAAAGGCATGATATGTTCCTCAAATAAAGGGGAGATTATGCTGGGTAGACTCGGCAATCTCCAGCGGTGGAAACGGCCAAGCTCACCGGCGGCAATGGAGCACAGCGGAATTGCCGTCCGCGTGTAGCGCCTTGTTGGGCGATTACTCTGTGCCGTATGATGCTTCTAGCTCCCTGATCATTAAATCCATTTGTTCAGGTTCCTTTGTATATTTATTGATTGATTCTATAGCCTTTTTTGCGATTGCTACTGATTTTTCCACTTTCTCAATACCGATATATCTTCTTCCTTCACTAATAGCTGCCAGTGCAGTTGTCCCACTCCCCATAAAACAATCAAGAACAATTTCACCTGGATCGGTAAAAAGCTTTATCGCTCTTCTCGGTAATTCAACAGGAAATTTAGAATCATGATCTGCGTTGCTACGAACAGATGGTATTTCCCATACACCTCTTGAACCCCAATTTACCCATTCTTCCTTTGTTAATCTTGAACGGTCAACCTTAGTAATTCCCGGCTTCCAAAAAATATACAGATATTCAGACTCGTCTACAGAACGATAGGATATGGTGTGCCACCGTGAATTTTCCCATGCTGCATCTTTTACCCATATCCTGCGGTCATACAAATAGAATCCAGCAGATAAGGCTGCCTCTTCAATTAATCCTCCTACCAAGAAAACTCTGGTTTGTGATTGGTATTTTCCACCCCTGATATTGTTTCCATTAAGTCTTCTATCAATAGTCTGTTCACTACATCCAAAGTGTTCTGCAAGCTTATATCTGTTCCAATCTGGATGTTTTTTCTTGACCGACAATATATCTTCTTTAGAAAGTGTAATTTTTCTTCGCGAGATATTTTCTGCCATAATTTTTGGCATACTTTCATCTTTGAAGCATAAAATATCTGCAATATTGATGGCCAAGAATCCACCAGGCTTGATGATTGGATAGTGGAAAGCAATAACATCCCTTAATAAGCTTTTCCAATCATCAAACGACAAATCTTTTTCATATTCTTTACCAACGTAATAAGGAGGAGACCATACACTTAAAGCAATTGAGTCTTTCTCAATTCTCTTTAATAGATTCCTAGAGTCTCCGTGATGTATTTCGTTAGTATTTAGCGGGTTGAATATATTTATGACTGCCATGTGCCTTTACACGCCTGTCTAATTTGATCATAGGTTAACGTTTGAATACGCCAGCTTGCCTTGTCCTTTAGTCTACTAAAACTGACCCTTACCCTGAAGTCTTCGCCCAATGTTGGAGCGTTTCTACCAGCCAGCCAAATCCCATCGTCGGCACTTGGATTATACCTATCCTGTAGCTTTCCATTTGGGATTGCCGCTATAGTGACTTCACTCAAAAGATGAGTTCCTTTATCGTCATCATCATACATAAAATGTATAAGGCATGTTGTTGTTAAATAATTTTTTCCTCCATACTTGGATATTTCTGGAAGAAAGCCTTTTTCATTTACCTCTGCGCCCGTCCTTCTTTGCTTTACCCACAACGATGTCTGAGACATTTGAATTGTTGCGGATCGATTTTCTTTCTCTGCTTTTGAATCGATGAACAAAGCCTGTCTAACAGTTTCATCTGGAAGAATGACATACCTTGCTTTCTTGTAATCTACTGTTCCATACACTCTTTGTTGAACATTAAATCCTGAAAGCCTATCAAGCAGTTCTCTTGTAATATCTTCCGCAATATCTTTAACACTATCTGGTGACTTAAGGAATATTTCATGAGCCTCCATTCCAAAATCAAGGACGGCTTGAAATATCCAGCGCAAAGTCAGCTTTTCAATTCGCTCTATCTCATCCAATGATAAGATATCAGGGTCTTTTTCAGTCATATTTTTCTTTTAGTTCTTTTCCGCCCAACGTAATATATACGACATTAAATGTCTTATAAAAAACCTAATTTGTCGTATATTCTTCATAAACTAATCAAATTAATTGTTTTAATTAAACGAAGTATACAACACTAAGACATGGCGCCCATA
>JBAQEN010000768.1:0-3982 GCA_049286765.1 Methylococcaceae bacterium | reverse complement strand
TCCCCATAACTTTAAAACCATCGAAGCGGAAGAATGAGTATGAACACAAGTGGATTAAACGGAGTCATGCAAAATACAAGCGCTTTATTTGAGAAATCGCGCGCCTGTTTCAATAATTTTAAATCTTGGGTGCAACTGGATATTAGCAATTTAAGTGACGGGCGGCAATTGTCCGTTAAATACTTTACTGTTGCAGTCATTTTGTTCTTCGCACAAATTCTGTTTGGCTTACTGGCAGCGACACAATTTATTTACCCCGGTTTTCTTTATGAAATTCTGGATTTTAATGTCAACCGCATGATTCACATCAATGCCATGGTCGTATGGATGCTGTTTGGATTTATAGGCAGTGTCTACTGGTTTCTTGAAGATGAGAGCGGCACTGAAATCGTCGGCTTGAAACTGGGTAATATCGCCTTCTGGGTGTTCACCGGGGCGGTCACGCTTGTGGTGCTGGTTTATTTGCTGGTGCAGATTGGCCCCGGCAAGGATTCCAGTCTTTGGTTTATTAACGAAGGTCGTGAATATATTGAAGCCCCGCGTTGGGCTGATATCGGCATTGTGCTTGTCGTACTGATATTTTTCTATAACGTGGTCGCTACCTTCAGCAAAGGCAAATGGTCGGGCATTGCCGGTGTTTTAACCCTGGACCTGATAGCATTGGCCGGTTTATATGTTGCCGGCATGTTTTATATGACCAATATTACCCACGAGCAATACTGGTGGTGGTGGGTTATTCATTTATGGGTCGAAGCAACCTGGGAAGTACTGGTCGGCGTCATTATGGCCTGGTCATTAATGAAACTGCTGGGGGTCAGACGAAAAATTGTACAAACCTGGCTGTATATTGAAGTCGCCCTGATGTTTGGCTCGGGTATTTTAGGCTTGGGACATCATTACTTCTGGATTGGCACACCCGAATACTGGCTGACCATCGGCGGTTTTTTCTCGGCTCTTGAACCCATTCCGCTGGTCGCGATGGTGGTTCATGCGGTTTATGATGCCGGTACGCACGCGTTTAAAAACGGCAATCATCCGGCATTAGCCTGGATTATCGCCCAGGCCTTTGGCAACTTTTTTGGCGCAGGCGTCTGGGGTTTTATGCACACCCTGCCGCAAATCAACATTTTTACACATGGCACGCAGTGGTCGGCTTCACATGGTCATTTGGCGTTTTTTGGCGCGTACGCCACGATTAATATTGCCTTCTTTTATCTCGCCATTCAGCAATGGCGTGGTAATGTATGGATGGGTGGCGGCAGTCAGAATGCCTGGCGCTGGAAATGGGCTTTGGGTTTGCTCAATGGCGGCGTTCTCGGCATGACGATTGCGCTATTGATAGCGGGTTATGAACAATCATTTATTGAGCGAGCCGTGGAAGGCTCAACCTGGGGCGGATATTTTGCCGCGCAAAATCATCCGTCATTTCAAAGTGCGATGGGCTGGCGTTTGTTTTTTGGCGGCATGACCTTTGCCGGATTCATTTTGCTAGTCTGGGATTTATTAACGATAGGCAAGGGCGAAACGAGAAAAGCGCGTGAGATTATTGAAAGTTAAATAGTCAAAAATGCCAATAGGTAGCCAACAGGGCAAGTTAATTAAGCACTAGCTAGCAACGTGTACATAATAACGTCGGCGATTTCATCCTGACTTCGACAAGCTCAAGTCGATAAATCTCGAAGTTATTTTATGCACTTTACCTTGGGACTGATTCTGCCGATCTTTCCATAACTACAAACAGTAGTAGTTATGGAATGCTTTATTTTATAAAGCTTTCTAATCAGTTTTGAAATCAGAAGTTAATATTTCCCTGTAACCAGATTTTCTGGGTATTGGTGCTGTATTGATCGGCATCGTAATAAGCGTATTTCGCTAACAGCGAATAATGTTTGCCGAATTTTTTGGTTGCCATAAAATCCCATTCCTTGCCATAGTGAATATTGCCGGTGTCATCATAAAAATTATGGTAAACCCCGGTTAAGGTAACATCGCCGCGATCCAGGGTGTACAGCATTGTGCCGAACACATCACGGATGCCATCTTTAGGGGTGACCAGGAATAGATCGGCCCAGCCTTGAAAGGCATGGTTTGTACCCAACGGGGTTTGAAAGGTCTGATTTTGACCAAGGCCGTTAAGTTGCTCCATAGCGCCTTGCAATGTGAAATTGTAGGCAGTAAAGCCGCCCATCAGATTGTAGCGGTTCACTGTATAGTCTTTTGGACTATTTATATAATCCTTTTGGATACTCCATTCGGCAGTGTAAACCAAATTATAGTGGTCATAAAATTTCGGCGTGGCGCCATTGAAGCGAAGACCATAACTCTGACTCGACTTGGCATAATTTTCCTGCTCGGTATAACCCAGCCAGTAGCCATAGCCGATCACGTTGCCGTAATCGCCCACTTTATAATTGACGTTGAGTATTGGCGCATTAATATTTTCAGTGGTAGCCGTAAAGGTTTTGACATTGCCGATATAGCCGACATTAACGGTCAGACCGAAAAGCTGTTGATTGTTGTGCGTAATCAGCACCGAGTCATAGGTTTGTTCCAACTGCCGCCAGCCCACGTTACCAATAAAACGGTCGTCATCCAGCTTGATGCGTTGCCGTCCGCCCTTGATGAGGGTGTCCGGAATGCCTGCATAACTGATCCATAGCTGATCGACTTCATTTTCGTAAGGATCAGCAATGACTGTGTATCCGGTTTTACCGTTACGCGTACTGTTGTAATCCGATTGCATCGCATAGAGGCCTTCGTATTCGGCATAGCCCTGCAGTCCATGGAATACCGGAGAAAGCAGGCCCAAGCGCAAGCGCACCGTGTTGGCGTTGGCGGTTTGCGGCTGTCTTGCGGCAGGCAGAGGTCTGCCGTTGAGTAGCGGATTCGTGACCTCTTCCTGATTGGCGTTTTCATAACGATAATTCAGATCAATCTTTACTGCTCCGTTTTTGCCGTAATGATAAAAGTTGAGCGCATCTTCAACTTCCTGGGTAATACCCGCCACTGCTGACTGACTGACTACCGACAATGATAACAGTACGGTTGCTAACGGGATTTTTCTTTGTTGCTGTGGCATAGAGCCCCCTTTGTATTTAATTTAAACGTCTAGTTTCGTGAAGCTGGAGCATCGGAACGAGAGTAACTTTTGTCCGTGCGTTTATCTCGGCAGGAGCGCCTTATGCTTAATGCGTATGGTCACATTCGACAAGAAAGGACAGTATGCTTTCTCTGTATCGGTAATAATCAGGATGTGCGAGCAGCGCTTTGCGCGTGCGCGGTCTGGGTAAATCAATCTCTTCGATCTTGCCAATTTTTGCATGCGGGCCGTTGGTCATCATCACGACACGGTCTGCCAGCAGGATGGCTTCATCGACATCGTGCGTGACAATGATCGCGGTTACATGAGTACGTTCCCAGACTTCCATTAATACTTCCTGCAATTCCCATCGGGTTAATGAGTCCAGCATACCGAAAGGCTCATCCAGCAACAGCAGTTTGGGTGATAAGGCGAAGGCGCGGGCTATACCGACGCGCTGGCGCATTCCATTGGATAGCTCGCCTGCCTTTTTATGCAGTGAGTCACCCAAACCGACGCGGGTCAGATAATATTCAACAATATCATCGCGCTCTGATTTCGTGGCATGGGGATAGACTTTATCAACACCGAGCGTGACGTTTTCAAAAGCGGTCAGCCAGGGAAACAGGCTGGGCGCTTGAAATACGACGCCGCGATCAGGGCCCGCACTGTCAATTTCCCGGTTATCGAGAACAATACCGCCTTCAGAAATGCTGTTTAATCCGGCGGTCATTGATAAAACCGTGGATTTGCCGCAACCTGAATGGCCGATAATAGAAATAAACTCGCCTTTTTTCATTTTCAGATCGAAGCCGTCAACGACTTTAACGGTGCTGTTACCGTCGGGAGTCGGGTAAATTTTTGACAACTGTGAAAATTCCAAATAGCGCGGCCGGCCTAAAT
>JBAQEN010000767.1:0-2164 GCA_049286765.1 Methylococcaceae bacterium | reverse complement strand
CTAATATGCCGGGCGCGCTGTTCTTGGTGATATAGCCTTTCGCTCCGGCATCGAGGGCTCGATTGACGTAGACCATTTCATCATGCACGCTGAAAACCAGGATTTTGGCATGACTGTCGCGGCTGCAAATACGCCGTATGCTTTCCAGCCCGCCGATGCCCGGCATCGATAAATCCAGCACCATCACATCCGGTTGTTTTTCCAGATACAACTGGCAGGCCTGTTCTCCTCGTTCGGCTTCCGCTATGACTTCAATCATGTTTTCAGTCGACAGCAACATTCGGAATCCTGCACGCACCACGGCATGGTCGTCTACCAATATAACTTTTATCCGGTTTTTCATTTTAATGGAATACTTGCGGTGACGCTCATGCCTTGTAGCGGCTGGGTTTGAATAGTCAATTCGCCGCCCAGGCTGTTGATTCTTTCTCTCATACCCAATAAGCCAAAACCCGTTTTAATCATTTCAGCAGCACAACCCTGGCCATCGTCCGTTATACGTAACTGAAGCGACCTTTCCGTAGGTGATGGGTGCACAATTTCAAGACTGATAATAGCCTGCTTTGCCTGGGCATGACGAACTATATTGGTCAAGCATTCCTGCACGATTCTAAATACCTGAATTGCGATTTTTTGTTCAAGTGTGTCAACCTCATCAGGGCAGTCTATGTTAAGTTTTAATGCCGGATTTCTGATGGCCCAGTGGTTTAGCAAATCTTCCATCGTTGCTTTCAGACCCAGTTCGGTTAATACCAGCGGGTGCAACTGGTGCATCATGGAGCGTACCACAGTCATCAAGTGGTCACAGACACTGATAATGGAATCCGTGGCTTGTTTGATGGCGGCTTTTTTGTGTGCGGCAGTCACCGCCATAACCTTGATAGCAGTCAAGGATTGCCCTAGTTCGTCGTGCAGTTCCTGGGAAAGCCGCTGCCGTTCATCTTCCTGTATTTCCAGTGAGTGCTGGGTTAATGCGCGGTTTTCCTGTTGGCTGGTATTCAACTCGCCGGTCATGTGATTGATGGCTTTGGCAATGCTGTCATATTCCAGAATAGAAAAATCGGGCAATTTTTGCTGGTACTGCCCCGTTTCAATGATTTTTAGCGCGTTGACAATGACAGCAATGGATTTTAGTGCTTTGTTAAAAGCCAGATTAACGGCCAAAAAAGTAAACAGTGTCAATAAGAAAAGAGAGCTAAAAAAACCTAGGCTTTCTTGCCAGACTTCTGTTATTTCATCCAGGGGATTGGCCTGAATAATCAGTGTCAGCTGTTTGCCGCCGAATGTGGTGATCGGGTGTTCGGCTTCCGGGTGCCGGCCTTCAACCAGTTTGATGAACCACTGCGGCGGCTTTTCTTGATAATTTGTTGTCTGATTTTTCCGGAGAACACTGATTATCTCGCCTGAGGGCTCTTTCAATTGAATGTTTAAATGACGGTTTTCTTTCAGGGCATTAAATTGAGCTAACCAGTCAGTTTCAGAATGCGGGTTTCGCGATGCTTGGGAAAAGCCGAATTTTATCAGTTGCACGGCCAGATTGATGGATGAATCAACTTCCTTGTCCACGGCATTGCGTGCCTGCCAGATGGCTATCGATCCGCCCAGCAGCAGAATGCACAGGGAAGAGATAAAAATTCTCAGGTTGATTTGGTATCGCAGACTCATAAGTTTGAAAACTCGACACTTGCACCATCGGATTGATGGCTTGCAAAAACACACCATTATTCATTCAAGGAGAATTATTCGCTATAGGAAAAATTCTTTTTTTGCAATTGTGGTGGACTCCTGTTCCAGCGTTGCTTGCCTTGGAAAGTAGTTAATGGCGGTTCAGCTCACTATGTTTGTCGATGCGCCGCACTTTGTGGTGGGCGCTTTCTTAGGGCTGCCGTGGTGTTTCGAGCACCTGTTCCTCAAAAATCCTCCTCGGGACGTAGCCTATGCGATGCTTGTTTCAGCTTATTTGCGTTTTCCTGCAATCGTGGCATCCTGATAATTCCTTTCAGCAAAGTCAACTGCGGCCAGCTATATTGATGGGTTTTTAAAGTTTTGTGCACGAAAAGATGAAATTTAATGCATGTTTCAAATTATAACTCTGAATATGCATTAAAAATTATATTGCAACTATAATTAGATATTTAATTAACTTGATTATACTTCTTCAAGG
>JBAQEN010000766.1:0-3291 GCA_049286765.1 Methylococcaceae bacterium | reverse complement strand
AGCGCACTTTATCAATGCTACTGAACAGACGTCCGGACCCTGCTTCTGTGTAAAACGCCGGATTCCGATTGCCAGAAATTTCTACGCTAGAAATGTTGATCTAAAAATATGATCGACGCCTACCTCTCCAGTTTTTCTTACGGTATTGATCTGGTCGCCTAGCACACGCCAAATTGCGCCTGTTGTACGTCTATCGCTACTTGTTGTTACTGCAAGATTTTGAATTTTCATATAATTCGTCCTTATAAAGTGCTTATTCTTGGGAGAAGAGATTAAAACGTTATGGATATTTTACGCAATTTGTGATGAATGTCAACGCATAATGCGTAATTTTATTAAAAACACAAAATACGCGTAATATAAACTTTATCGCTTAATTGCAAGTTTACGCAAAAATGTGATAACATACGCTTAAATTAAGCAACTACATGTATTTCTAATGAAAGAGTCGCATATTGATAAGCTCAAGCTCATGCTTAAAAGAGGCATAGAGGAAAAAGAACTTGCGGACATGCTAGGCATATCCCCAAGAACATTAAGTGAATTTTTGAGACCAGGCGGAAGAACGCCGACCGGAGCATTAGAAAAACTTATAGATACCCTTACGAACGACAGTTCTTCTACAAAGGCAAGAGCATGCTTGAGTTTTATTCATAAGGATTTCTCTCAGAGCGAGCGAACACAAGAAAAGCCATATATACAGATAGTCGTTAATCAAATTAAAGAAACATTTGGCGATTCAACTTTTGACGCACATTTCATTACAACAGCAACAGCATCTGAAAATGTTGATAATAATGATTGGGCTTTGGAAGATGCTCTTAAGTTAATGGGTGTTACCTCATATTTCCTTAAATATTTAAAATATGCAGATAAGCCAGCTAACGAAAAACCGTATATACAAATATTAGATATTTTTTTCTCTAGCACAGTTATTTCAGTTATACATAAAAACTTATATCGAAATATTGGCGAAATTATACTGGCCGCTGATGTAAATAAGTTTTGGCCTTTAGCAGCAGAAATAAAGTCAATTAGTGGAATTAGTCCAAAATTTTTATCGAAAGATAGTACCCAAAATATTCTATCTATAGCCAGTTACTTAAAAGATATAGGGACAGATATTATTCCAATCACAGTAAGATATAAAGGCGTAGTTCGCTATAAACACGAAGACTATTGCTTTATTGAATACAAAGATAAGGGGCATAGTGAACAAATTTTCTGTTCTTGGAAGGAATTTAAAACTGAAAATGATTACAATAAAAGGAGAGTTGATTTCGAAGAATTAGAAATAGAAGATGAAGTATATTTTTCTATAGGATCAAATAAGCAAGGAATATGTGCTATCGACGCTTTGCGAGGCAAATCTACGACTAAGACACAAACTAAGGTAGAAAAAATACCTATCGATCAAATAAAAGAAGCTTGGGAGTATTGTAAAAATGCAGACGGTTGGGCAAATTTAGCCGATGTCGGTAGTAGGCTAACGAATATTATATTGCCTGCAAAATCGTTCAGCCCAACAAATTATGGCTATCAGAAATTAAGGCCATTAATTGAAGCAACTGGTAAATATGAAATAGAAAGTAATTACGCCTTTCCACCTGTTTATTCTATAAGACTTAAAACGCCAGTTAAATAGAAATCAGATGGTTGAAGCCAGAACTGTAGAACTGTAATACGGATTCGTCGTTAGGCAATCCGCCATAAACGGTGCCTTGATCCTGACCACCGCTGAAACTTTTCCAGGCGGTTTTTTATATACTTTACGCAGCCAAATCCCGCAATGCTTCTGGTTGCTGTTCGGCAATTCGCAACAATGTTTTAGCTGCGCCGGAAGGTTCACGACGGCCTTGCTCCCAATCCTGCAAAGTTCGCACGGAAACACCGAGCAGAACGGCAAACTGCGCTTGCGATAAGCCCGTCTTGCTTCTTGCCGCCAGAACCCGTGAAACCGGAATTACGGTTTCTTTAGCACGCCGGTTGTCCTTCATTTCGCGAACGGATTGCAACAGATCTTCATAAAATTCTTTCGTTTCATTATCCATCGTTGATTTCCTCTTTTAATTTATTCAAAAATGCAGGCGGTAGATTATCGAATTTAGGCGATTTCAAAGAATGAATATACCAGAATTGCGCAGGATTTTTGTTCATTTTCAAGGCGTAAAAAGGGGCGCATAGCGAGCTATGTAACCCTTTTTACAACGCAGAAAATGGACAAAAAGACCAGCAAGTTGGGTATATTCTTCGCCGGAAATCGCCTTAACTTTTGCATATACAATCAACAACCAAATCTCACCATTTTCAAGACGATTGAAATAAATCACCCGCACGCCACCCCGTTTGCCGATGCCTTTAAGTACCCAACGCACTTTTCGCAACCCAGGGCCATAGGATGTGCCGACGACAGGAGGCGCATCGTTCGAATCATTCGTTTGCATGAATACCGAAATCCCCAGAATGTACCCAGTTAACCGGGTAAATACCCTGCTCCACAAATCGATGAAGACTTGAATGCGGTCAGTCGACCACTTGCTGAACCCAACCGAGTTTAACAGGATTCAAATAAATAAAAAAATCCAGATGCTTGTTAAAATCGTCCCTCCTGCGAGTTGACATGTCTGAAGCGAGCCACTAGACTGGCGAAGTAAAAAACACTGCTTTCAGCAGGTTATGCTCAAAAAAATTCTAAAACAAAATCCATGACAATCGCGCCTGAAATTATTGGCTATATAGCTGCAACCCTGACTACAGCCTCATTTTTGCCTCAAGCCATTTTGACAATAAAAACAAAAGATACCGGATCGCTGTCATTAAGCATGTACAGCCTGTTCACGCTGGGTGTGCTCTGCTGGCTCATTTACGGTGTTTATATAACTGATGAAGCCATCATCTTTGCCAATGCCATAACTTTTGTATTAGCGGCATCCATACTTTCGTTCAAGATTTATAATGTCGTGTTCAAAAAGGGCTAGTGCAGCACCTATTTTCGTTAGCCATCGTGATTTGTTTGTAATATATTGATATTTATAAATATCATTGATAGCCTAATCGTCAATCCAAAATAGGTGCTGTACTAGCGTATAGCCAATAGTCTAATACTGCTTAACCACATAATTAATCGCACGCATCATCTACTTGTGCCTATATAGAATTTTCTGGCACAAACATACCAACGGAGAAATGAAAGCATGACTAATAAAGTCACTATGACCCAGTTTATCATCGAACAGCAACGGGGATTGCCGGATGCGTCCGGAACCTTCACTTTGTTACTCAATAATATTG
>JBAQEN010000765.1:0-4009 GCA_049286765.1 Methylococcaceae bacterium | reverse complement strand
ATTCCCTTATGTAATCCCCAAATAGCGAAGGGTTGAAGGGGTATCGGCAGGATTCAGCGCCTAGGCAATCGTTTTAACAGGTACACCATTCTTATACAGGACGATAGCGCAGTGATAGCCTTGGAATTCTCCACGCCCGTGGCGGTGTCTCGGACAGGAAGTTAAAACAGGGATATCATTGTCTTAAATCTTTAACAACCCTGACAACTTCATTGTCATCGGCAATTGTTTCTATGCTGAAACCCAGCTTTTTAACCAGCGATAACATAGGCTTGTTAACGATCAACACTTCACCTTCAAAAAATGAAATGCCTTTTGATTTGGCCATCTGCATCAAGGCTTTCATGATTCTGCTGCCTATTCCCAAGCGCTGACAGTCATCGGCAACCACCAATGCAAATTCTACCGAATTGCCGTCCGGATTCATCAGATAGCGGCCAACGCCCAATTCGCTAGGCATGTTTTCATCCTCGGTAACGGCAACAAAGGCCATTTCACGGTCATAATCGATTTGCGTGAAACGGACTATCATTTCCGGGGTTAATTCCTGTAATGCTTGCATAAACCGGAAATATTTTGTGTGTTCGGACAAGCGATGGTGAAAATCTTTTTCCATGCCTGCGTCTTCAGGACGAATCGGCCGAATGGTGATATTAGCGCCGTTGGTCAATTGATAATGCTGGATTAGCTCATGGGGATAAGGATGGATCGCCATGTGCGAATAGCGGGAAAGCTGATGCGATATCTGCGCTTTAATGCGGGCATCGACAGCCATTACGCCATGTTCATCGACAATCAGCGGGTTGATATCCAGCTCTAAAATTTCCGGCAGTTCACTGACCATGATTGATATATTCAGTAACACATCAATCAGGGCTTGTTTATCTGCGGGAGGTAATTGACGGAATGCCTGTAGATATTTGGCCGCCTTGGTTTTGGCAATCATTTGCTCAACCATATAGGCGTTAAGTGGAGGTAAGGCGACGGCATTATCGCGCAAGATTTCGACCATGGTACCGCCCAGTCCGATACTGATGGCTGGACCAAACACAGGATCTCTGACGACGCCTATCATTAGTTCCCGGCCGCTGGGACTTCGGAACATGGGTTCAACAGTCATGCCTACTTCAGTAACTTCAGGATGATTGTGTTTAATGGCGGCTTCCATTTCCGCATAGTTGCGGGAAATATCCTGAACACTGTTAATGTTGAGCCGTACGCCGCCTATGTCGGATTTATGGCTGAATTCAGCCATATTGACCTTCAAAACCACCGGAAATTTCAACGTTTCAGCGGCAATCATCGCATCTTTGGCACTGGACACTCTGATGGTTTGTGTGACTGGAATATTAAAGGCGGCAAGTATGGCTTTGGATTCCTGAGCAGTCAAAACCTGACGGCCTTCTGAAAGTACTCGCTCGATAATTAAACGGGAACCGTCAACATCGGGCGTTGCAAGTTCATCGGTAGGAGAAGGAATTTGTTTTAGCAGGATCTGATTCTGGGCATAGTTAGCTAGAAATGAAAATGCATCGACTGCGGTTTCAGGGGTATTAAAGTGGGCTACTTTGCTGTTGGCAAAAAGGTTTCGACCTTCCTGAACCCTTGCGCCACCTGTCCATGATGCTAATACAGGCTTTTTGCTGGCTTTGGCCCCCTCAATAATACAATTAGCAACCTCTGTTGGATTGGTCATTGCTTGAGGTGTCAAAATGACCAGTACGCCGTCTATGTTTTTATCTTTAAGGCAAATTTCCAATGCCTTCTGGTAACGTTCAGAGGTGGCATCGCCCAGAATATCAATAGGATTGGCATGAGACCAGTGTACTGGTAAAACTTCATTTAATGCATCTATGCTGGCTTGACATAATTCAGCCATATGTATGCCGACATCTTCAGCCCGGTCGGTACTCATTACACCAGGGCCTCCGGCATTGGTAATAATAGCAAGGCGGTCTTTTTTGACGACATAATTATTTGCTAAAACGCGGGCTGCAGAAAACAATTCGGTGATATTGTATGCTCTGACAACGCCAGCTCTTGCTATCGCGGCATCAAAAACATTATCGCCACCAACCATGGCTCCAGTATGCGACATGGCGGCTTTGGAGCCCGCTTCATGTCGGCCGGATTTAATCAGAATAACCGGTTTTAAACGGGCGGCTGCCTTAAGACCACTCAAAAAGCGGCGTGCATCGTGTATGCCTTCGACGTACATCAAGATACCGGTTGTTTTACTATCGGTTGCCAGATAATCCAGCACTTCACCGAAATCGATGTCGGCTGCGCCGCCCATCGATACGACTGTTGAAAAGCCGATGTCCTGCTGTTTTGCCCAGTCTAAAATTGCCGTGCAAATCGCGCCAGATTGAGATAAAAGTGCCAGATTACCGTCTTCAACCGTGCCATCACCGAATGTCGCATTAAGCTGTCCGCTGGGGCGAATAACGCCAAGACAGTTTGGACCAATAAGTCGAATACTGTAACGGTGAGCAATATCCAGTACTTCTTGCTGTAACCGATTACCTTCTGCTCCCAGTTCAGCAAAACCGGCAGTAATAATAATGACAGAGGTAACACCCTTTTCACCGCATTGGCGAATGATGCCTGGAACGCTGGGTGCGGGTGTAGCAATGACCACCAAATCCAGGTCTTCGGGAACAGCATTCAAATCAGGATAGGCTTTTAATCCCAATAATTGGTCACGTTTGTTGTTTACCGGATATAGACCTCCTTTAAAGCCCGCCTCCTGCATATTAAGCAGCAGGCGATAACCGACGCTGTTTTCACGTTCAGATGCACCAACAATGGCAACTGATTTAGGGGTGAAAAAGCGGTTTAGATAATGAGGACCCATTGTTGCTCCATAGTAAGAAAAAAAATTACATAAAAAGGGTAGCACTTTTAATCAGCTTGACTGATTAAATTTTCGTGAAATGTTTGAGTCATTCCAAGAATTAAATGTACCAAGGTGTGAGGTGTGTCTTTCCTTCACGATACGGTTTATCAGATAAGTGCATTATTCTATAATCCTATTTTACCAGCTTTCTCATCTCGACAGGCGAGACTCTTCCCTTTGACGAAACCTTGTCGTAAACCTCGTCGAAAGCTTGTGTACAAAACGGTAACCGTTCCCGGATCTTGTCATAACCGGTATGGTCGAACATCGTTCTGAAATCATCCCGGCTCAGCGTTGTTTTTGCATACAATGCCTGGTAACCCCGATGATCGATAACGAATTTTTCAAGTAATGGCAAAGCTGAGGCATTATCGAAGTTTGCCTTGAGTGGCGTGCCATAAGCCCCGATATCGACATACATTTCGTCTACAGCGCCATCTATTTTCCGGAGCGGATGCACGAAACCGAGATGCCTGTCGTTGTCAAAAATCGCCATCGGCGAAAGCCATAACGGATACAGATTGAAATGCTCATTGAAATACTGGATGGATTGTTTCAGATACCGGATCGGCACCAACATGTCCTGAACTACATGAAACTTCTCTCTGAGCCTTCGCGTGGTTTCAGTTTCCGTGTACTTCAGCAGTTCAATCCGGGGCGGTAAAGCCCATCCCAACAAAGCCCTGAAAAAAGGATGATTGCCGAAGGGAATGATTTCTTCCATCGTCCAGAAATAACTACGGGTATGCCTGTGGTAATAATGTCTCAGCGGAATATACTCGACACCGTCTTGACTGTTATTCAGGAATGTTTCTACATGCTTGTAAAACCAGGGCTTGTACCATCGGCCGATGGCATTAAATGTACCGTCTGATTCGATGTTATCGGCAAAGTTGCCGCGCATGATCACTGCTCTGTCGCGGCTATAAACCAAGCCTTCGACAAAATCGTTTTCTTCGGGTTTCCGGGAAGCCTCCTCGAAAGCTTCGACGATGTCATCAAGGCTATAGACCGGTTGATAATGGACCCGGACATATTTTTTCGCCGGAATGATTTTTAGTTCGGCGGCTACCAGAAAACCCAGGGTGCCATGGCTCCAGGGTACCAGGT
>JBAQEN010000764.1:0-2513 GCA_049286765.1 Methylococcaceae bacterium | reverse complement strand
GACTATTGTTGCTATCACCTTGGCTTTACCCTATACACCTATAGCATCCTTACTCGGCTTTGTACCTCCGCCATTGTCTTTATTAGGCCTGCTAAGCGTGATTGTGTTGCTTTACCTGTCAACGGCTGAATTTGCCAAACATCTTTTTTACAGACCGGTAAAGAAGTAAGTTCTTTAGGTGTATCTGGCGCGTAACTTTGAAGCTTAAGCAAAATGGCAAATAAAAATTACATTAATTCATAAACCTGGCAATGGACTGGCTGATGGTTTTTATGTCCCAGGGCTTGTTAGTATCGGTACCCCAACCGCCTAATCCGCTATTCATGGTTATTTTTGATGATAAAAACAAAACCTCCATAAGGAGTCTCATTTATGCTAAAACACTTAGTGAAAAATCATGATTCCGATTCCAATGATCTCTCTCATCACATTTTGCCGAATTCTGCGACGATGGTTGGTGTCTGTATCATGGTCATCAGCATCGTTAAAAGTATGGGTCCAGGGCTGGCGAACTACCTGATCGATAAAGCGTTGGCTATTGACAGCTTATTGTTCATGATTAGCCTCTACTTTCATTTTTATCGATTCGCTTAAAGCAGTCTACTGATCGTTTGGAGCGCTGGGCAGAAATAGTCTTCTTACTCGGATTGGTCTCAATGACACTGATTACGGTGATTTTCTCATTTGAAATCATTTAATTAAAACATTCTGAATGAACTCTCCAAGTTCGCAAGCGCAACTGAATATTACTGCATATAGCCCTTGTCTGATCGGAATAATTTGCTGGCTGCTCAACTCCTTGCAAGGCGGATATAGCAAACATCTGCTCAATGAAATATGGCGGCGTTCGCTAAGGTCTTGGATTGCGAGTCCAGCATGTACATTAATACTTAATTGGGGTTGCTTCCTCGGCGGCGATTGTTACGGACGAAAATAAACTAAAAATAATCGTAATTGTTCAGTGTGTTTCAACATTGCGGTTTTATGTACAGCGGATTTCACGAATAACCGGTTCAGAGCAGGTGCAGCAAGTTAGGAGCGGCGGGGGATACATTTCTACGCTGAGCCTGGAAATGAAAACATGATGAATAATTACACTGGAAAGTTGAAGGTTTTAAGACACTATTAACACCCATAATCAATCATACAGAACGTACAGGCATCAGGCCGGTATTAGCCAAACTTTTTTCCAGCTGATTGGGGAAGCTCCGTTCCACAAATACGGCAATAGTTTGCATCCATGTCATGGTCCGGTTTACGGCATTTCGGACAGATTCTCCGGTTTAAAAGTTTGTGTTGCCTTTTCATTTCCTGTGACAGTTCTGTGGTGATTATGCCTGTGGGTACGGCTATGATGGCGTAGCCGATTATCATGACTACTGCCGAGATAGCTCGCCCCAGATCAGTTTTCGGCGTGATGTCGCCGAAGCCCACTGTGGTCAACGTCACCACCGCCCAGTAAATGCTTACTGGAATATTGGTGAAGCCGTTTTCCGGGCCTTCGACCAAATACATCGCCGAACCGAATACTACCAGCAGCGTCGAAATGGTAAATAGGAAGATAGCGATCTTGAGCCGACTGGCCATCAGAGCATTAAGGAGCAGATTGGATTGATTGATATATCGCACCAGCTTCAAGACACGGAATATCCGTAAAACTCTCAGAATTCGAATAACCTGGAGGTAATGAGAGCCGGGAATGAGAAGGCTTATATACGAAGGGACTATTGCCAATAAGTCGATGAGGCCGTAGAAACTGGCAATGTATTTGAATGGCCTGTGTATGCAAAAAATTCGTAGAATATACTCGATAGTGAATAAAATCGTAAAAATCCATTCTGCCGTAGATAATTGTTCCCGATACTGCTGGCTAATTTCGGCGACGCTATCCAGTATGATAGTTAAAACGCTGGCCAGGATTAAAATGATCAGCGCTATATCGAATCTCCGTCCCGCGGGTGTGTGGGCCTGATAAATGACCTGGTACAGCGTGTGTCGCAATGTTTCTATCTGTGTTCTCACAATGATGATTCCTCCTCCGTAAATTGAGGTATATTGCTTTGAAGGTCTGATGATTCGGTCAAATAGGAGCCGGGTAAGACTCAGAGCGCACCAGAGAAACCAGCATGCAGTCCGTTATGGGTAATATTCCATTGTCCACCGCAAAGAATTCGATCGAGCCATTAGGCTTAATTCCGAACAGAAGGATAGCATCTTGCTGATAGTTTTGGAGAAAGACTTGGAAATCATGTTGTCCAGTCGACGAGGTTTAGTGGCTTTTAGCGTCTTGATAAGGAAAGGATTTTTCGCTTATTGCTTTCTACTTCGTCTTTTGTATCTACGGGCGTGAAATAGCTAAGCGCATAGCGTCATTTAAGCTTTAATATTCATCAGATGTAACTGTCTTATGTTTAATGAAAGTGAATTTATTCGCCTTATCAGAGGCTTAGGTGTAAATTTGGCGCACCTTCAAGCGAGCATGTGGTAATTTAGAAAAATCAATGAGTTAGAAG
>JBAQEN010000763.1:0-1817 GCA_049286765.1 Methylococcaceae bacterium | reverse complement strand
TTGGTGTTGGTGTTGGTGTTGGTGTTGGTGTGGGTAATGGGGCAGCTATTGCGCATAAGTTTTCTGAAACTGGGCATAAAGTAGCCCTGCTAGCACGTACTTTAGAATTCACATCGAAATTGGCTGGTGAATTAGATGACGCTATTGCTATAGTCTGCGATGTTACCAATGAGCAAGATGTACTATCAGCGTTCTCACAAGTACGCAATCAGTTAGGTGTAGTCACTAGCTTGATTTACAATGCAGGGGCAGGTTCTTGGGGAACAATTGAAGAAATTAGCGTTGCCTCATTTGAAGCGAATTGGAAAGTTAATGCACTTGGCGCGTTACTATCCACGCAACAAGTTATTCCTGCAATGAAAGATTCTGGCTTTGGCAATATTGTTTTTGTAGGCGCAACAGCCTCACGACGTGGTAGTGCAAAAACTGCCGCATTTTCTCCTGCTAAAGCCGCTCAACGTGCCTTGGCAGAGTCAATGGCTCGTCATCTTTGGCCTTTTGGTATTCATGTCTCGTTACTTATTGTTGATGGTATTATCAACATTCCGTCTACTCGAAATAAAATGCCCGATAAAAACGATGATTTTTTTGTGAATCCTGCTGACATTGCAGCAACGATATATCATCTTTGTACTCAGCATCGTTCTGCGTGGTCTTTTGAGGTCGAAGCAAGACCATTCAGCGAAACATGGTAGTGGTTACTATTACCTAGTTAAAAAATATAAAAACATAACTGATATTTTTTTAACAATTGTTAGTTTTAGGAGAATCGCAAATGATAGGTACATTTTCATCCGCAGACAGTGCTTTGTTGCTCATCGACCATCAAGTCGGGACGATGAAGCTCATCAAAAACATCCCTCTTGATGTGGTCAAGCGAAATACACTGGCTCTTGCCAAAACAGCCAAGATTCTGAATATCCCAGTCGTTCTCACGAGTTCACAGGAACAGAACGTCCAAGGGCCTTTGCTTCCGGAACTCGAACAAATTCTTCCTGAGGCATTTGCTGCCAGGGTTCAGCGAGCCGGAATTGTTAACGCTTGGAATGATCCGCACTTCAAAAAAGCCGTCGTAGCGACAGGTCGCAGGAATCTCATCATGGCCGGTGTGACTACAGATGTGTGTTTGGTGTATCCGGCAATTAGTGCCTGTCGCGAGGGTTACCAAGTACAGGCAGTTATAGACGCTTCAGGGTCGCCATACGAACTTTCCGAAGATATGTCGCGGCGGCGTATGGAACGTGAAGGAGTGGTACTTACTGCAACAAACACCCTCATGGCTGAACTTGCTCAGGATTGGAGTCGGCCAGAAGGTGGTCAATTGCTTGGTATACTGTTTCAAGACGTACTTCCACCAATCGCCTAACAAGGCACTCCATTGCCGCTGGTGAGCGTTGTCGTTAAACCGCCAACATTAGGCAAAACGACACGGACTGTCTAATGTTTTGATCGACCGTATATTTGAAGTTATCTTGCTTTAAAATTAATTTTGACTGCCGGCAATGGATCGATAGTGCTACTTTGCCAATGACCGGTATCGGGAAGCTTAAATCCATATCCGAATACTCAAAGGGGTCGACATCTGCCGATCACTACCCATTACAGCGGCGGTTATCTTGCCATGCTGCTTCTCACCTAAATTGGCCATGCTATGCGTCAGATCACAGGCATGACCGGGTGTTCATTGTCATTATTCGGTTCCAATATAAGTTTTTACTCTGGCTTTAAGTTTCTGTCCAGACCGGAATGTCACCACACGTCTAGCTGTTATGGGTATTTCCTCCCCTGTTTTTGGATTCCTGCCTGGACGGCTGGTT
>JBAQEN010000762.1:0-1755 GCA_049286765.1 Methylococcaceae bacterium | reverse complement strand
CCGACTTCAGGACGATAGGCTTCCGCCCACCAGCCATCCAGTTCCGACAGATTCAGTCCACCGTTGACCAGTATCTTCATGCCGCTGGTGCCGCATGCCCATGGACGACGTGGTGTGTTGATCCACAAATCAACCCCTTGCACCATATATTCTGCTGTGATCATGTCATAATCGCTTATGAATATGGCACGTTCCCGAATTTCCGGACGCTGCATAAAATGATGCCAGGCTTTTATTAATTGTTGTCCCGGCCAATCTGCCGGATGTGCTTTGCCGGAGATAACCAATTGCACCGGTTTAGTGGTATTGGTTAACAGCCGGGCTAGCCTGTCGGGATCTGTTAACAGCAAATTAGGTCGTTTGTAAGTGGCAAAACGCCGGGCGAAACCGATGGTCATCACGTTAGGGTCAAATAGGCGCAGCACCAGATTTTCCATTTCGCTTTCTGATAAATTGCTGTGCACATTAAGTTCTCTGGCATATTCATCCCTGACATATTGCACCAACCGGGTTCGGTTCTTGGCGCGCAAACGCCATAAGTCCTGGTCTGCCACCTGCCGAAATTTCTCAGACACCACTTCCGGATTACAAAACCAGCGATCCTTGCCGCATACATTGGTCCACAGTTCATCGGCTTCTACAGAGTCCCAGGCAGGCACATGGACGCCATTGGTTATGTGTGTGACAGGTATTTCATATTTTGACCAGTTGGGGAACAGAGTGTTGAAAATATTCCGGCTGACCCTGCCGTGCAAGCGGCTGACGCCATTGACCGCAGCGCTGCCGCGTATGGCAAGATAGGCCCTGTTAAAAGAAGCCGCCGGATTGTTGTCACCAGGGCTTCTGCCCAGGCTCAACAAGGTATTAACGTTAATATTCAGTTCTTTCGCATAGAGACCTAAACTGTTAGTGATCAACTCCGGGCTGAAGCGGTCAAAACCCGCTTCGACCGGTGTGTGTGTGGTAAACAGATTGCCGGCACGGGTTACCGTTAATGCGGTAGTAAAATTAATGTTTTTTTCGAGCATCAAATCCCTGGCTCGTTCCAGAACCAATAACGCGGCATGACCTTCGTTAAGATGGCAAATATCAGGACTGATGCCTAAGGCTTGCAAAACACGCCAGCCGCCAATGCCGAGCAGAATTTCCTGGGATAGCCGGTGTTCCGATCCACCGCCGTATAATTCGGTAGTTATACAACGGTCTAACGGGTGATTGATCGGGTCGTTGGTGTCGAGTAAATAAAGTTTGATGCGGCCAATCTGCGCCTGCCACACGCGCACCCATAATTTGGATGGTGTCTGCAAACGTATCCGCAACCATTCGCCATTAGCGCCCCGCACCGGGCTGACTGGCAAATCACTGGTATTACTGGATGGATAAAGGGCAATTTGATTGCCTTCGGCATCGAAAGTCTGACGAAAGTAGCCGTTTTGATAAAGCAGTCCGACCCCCACCAATGGCAGCCCCAGATCATTTGCAGCTTTTAGGTGGTCGCCGGCAAGCAGGCCAAGTCCGCCGGAATAAATAGGCAATGCTTCGCTGAGACCGAATTCCATACTGAAATAGGCTATTTTGTTCAGGCTGACATTGTTTTTTTGTTGAAACCAGCGTTGTTCAGATAAAGATTTACGGTGCGTGGAAACGATATTGCGTAGCGTTTCACAGATAACTTCGTCTTTGGTCAGTTCTTCCAGTCGGGAGCGTGAAACTTCTTGTAACACCAGCCAGGGATTGCGGGTCTGCGTCCAGAGT
>JBAQEN010000761.1:0-2262 GCA_049286765.1 Methylococcaceae bacterium | reverse complement strand
AGCTGGAGTGTCTGAAGATAAAACACAAAGCCAATCATTTTGCACTAAGGACTAAGCTGTTCATCAAGGCAAACCAGATGGCTTATGAAGAATTGCGGAAATTACGGGCTGCGTAACATCAGTTACTAATGGATTTCTTTAGAATACCCTGGAGTTTGGTTAAGTTGGCTAATTTTTAGCCAGGCAAAAATCCTGTATTGCCAAGTGTTATAACAGCACTCTTGCTAGAAAAAGAACGTTAAACTGAAAACCATTCCAAAACGGCGTGGCCTTGGACCTTAGTTTCCCCCTCATGTGATGGTGAGGTTATGGTGCATTAGCCCCAAAATGCCCACGACGATCAAATACACGGCCACGAAATAATTTAAAAACCTCGGTACCAGCAAAATTAATATACCTATCACAATTGCCAGTATAGGTTCGATCGCAATATTCATATTCATGGAGGTTCTCCTTAAAGTAAGTGAAAAAAGTTTAGCGGCAAGATCGGACGTTATTTGTACAGTATCGCATATGGCCGCTGTCGGCAACACCCGGAACCCCGCCATCGAGCAAGAAGGAAGGCTCCCTTTTGTATCTTTTCATATTAACTCCTTCGATAAAATCTGGACAGGCTTCTCTTGGAAGGAAAAGGGGGAAAGCACCTAAGACCGAAGACCCAAGGGATCAAGCAGGGCAATCGCTCTATAACAAAAAGAGTTCTGTCGCATGATCCGTGAGAGATTGATGCTTTAATAACTCAAGTTTGAGAAATTGTTATGATCAAGTTACTCAGCTTTTTGATAGTGATCAGCTTATCAGGATGCACAGGGGGTCAGCGTTTTGCGCTAAGATTAAATGCGCAATTGGACGCATGCGCCATGAAACGCATGTCGGAAACGAAGATCAGCGGGCAGCAAGGGTACCTTCAAGCTCATTATGAATGCCATTACATTGTTAATGTCCAAAAACTCAATGCGCTTAGTCTTGCTAACTATGAGAGTACTGATGTAAGCTTTGGCAAAGATGCGCTTGAAGAAAGAATACGAATTTTGTTGGGAACTCGTTAAAGGATTGGTTGCCGGCAAAATGTATCCGGAATTAAGAATACCCAAAATACATGATCCTTACTCGCTTACTGATATTGAAGCGCACCAAGAACTGGTTGTTCGTAATTCAAAGGTGTACATATTGCCTAATAAACTTAGCGAATTAAATAAGGAAAAATTGATAATGGTTAGGGATACGATGCGATCCCTCTATTGAGTGTAATAAACGAACAACAATGTGTAGTCCACGGAAGTACAATGAACTTGAAGAGATAATCGGTAAAGAAATCCATCGACGCTATCCTAACGGTGTGGAATGCGTTTTAAAGTCGTATATGTTGACATAACAATTGATCGAAAAAATATCCGCTAAAACGGACTTCAGCGCAACTGTCTCGATAATCGACAGAGTTTACCAAAGGGGAAAAAAGTAATTTAAGGGTAATTGATCTGTATCGTATAACCACTTTTACTCCATTTCTCCGAAGTATTTGTAGTGTGTGGAAATTCATACACCGATTCTGAGTCGCGCTTCATGTAATCCCTCAAAGACAATACTTCTTTAACATAATGGCGCGTCTCAGAGTAAGGCGGAATGGCGTTATTGTGTTTGATTACAGCATTTTCTCCTGCATTATAGGCGGCAATGGCAAGATTCAAATCTGAATCGAATAACCGCAATAAATGTTTTAGATACCGGGTGCCGCCTTCTATGTTTTGATAAGGATCACGCCGGTCAGCAACGCCGTAACGCTTGGCTGTCCCGGGCATTAACTGCATTAAGCCAACCGCGCCGACCGGCGAAATGGCTGTTGCATTATAGGCGGATTCGGCCTGAATTACTGCATGTACGAGTCTGGAATCGACCTGATGCTTGTTAGCGGCCTTAACGATAAGGTCCGCGTATTTCATTTTTTTCATATTTGATACGTAGCCACCTCGACTTCTTGGCATGGAAGACCCTATTGATTTTTGTTTAGACTTTTTTGTAACAGAACCCTTAACAGGTGTTGGAATAGCGCTATTATTAGAAAAACCGTTCTCATCCGAATAATACTCTTTACCATTAACATTGATTGTTATGTTATAGGAGCCTGCGTATATATCCACACAAAAAGTTAGTATTAACATCAAAAGATAGGTTTTTATATAGTTATTCAGCATAGCGATCTTAAGTTTAAGGATTAATTGATTTAAATTTTTACATAGGGCTGAAACGATAAGTATAGCTTTT
>JBAQEN010000760.1:0-5228 GCA_049286765.1 Methylococcaceae bacterium | reverse complement strand
GCTGATCTGCTGCCTGTTCGAAACAGATTTGTAGCGGCGTGATGTCATGTTTTTATGCAATTCATTATATTTATCAATGAAATACATTATACCATGCGGATGATGAAATAATACTTTCACAGTCTCGATAGCGCATTCCGCCATTGAGCAATTCGAAGTAAAATGTCGGATTACGCTTCGCTAATCCAACCTACGCATATCCCGTCGTACGGGTTAATCCAACCTGCACAGATCCATCTTACGAGTTATATTGGAACGACCAGTTAGGCTTCAGCTATCCATGAAGTTCTATGTAGAAGTCCCGCCATTTTTTTTCCATTTCCCGTTTATCTAGTTTCAGATCATCCGTGAGCTTACACCAGAGGAGCCGTTGATCGGGACCACCGAACTTGTTTTTTAACACGGCGGATACATACAAGACGGGAAAACCCGCAGGCACGACTGATGCGGTGTGCCCTAAAAATTTGACATCTGTGGGATCAAGCGAAAGGACACGGTATCCTTCAAAACACTCTTGAACGACATCATCGGATACCTCCACTTTCAATTCAGCACGCGATCTGGAAGTCGGCACCTGAATTTGGTCGGCCTTCGTTGCCACTCCGACGCACAGCTTGTTTTGATAAGTGACGCGACCAGCTGCATCAGTGCATTTCGATACCTGCGCCCCACAACAAACCGGCAAACATAACGCAATCGCAAACAGTAGTTGTCGAGTGATCATTCTTCTTTACTCCCTTGACGTCTAACGTTACAGTAAGGTGATCGCCCCTTTGACTGACTTGTTAGGCCAGGCAACTCGCCAGAGATAAAACTAAATCCTTACCAAAGGCAGCGAAGGCGAGCTACGCAGCTTGTTACAGATAGTTTCATAAATTCAAAAAAGTTTCCCAAGGGGTAGACATAATACCTAACTCACCTCTTGACGTAAGCATAAAGTTGGAAAACGCTGCAATCTCTCGTTTGTCTACTATGTAATACCAAACACATCCTCCGAAGCAAAAACCATAACTTGTGTGCCCGCTTGGCAGGCGCGTCTTGAATGGATTTGTTATTAATCCATACTGGATTTCATGACTACCCTTAGTTAGCGCGTGACATAAAACAGGATATTTTCTATCGGAGCCAGGTAAGTCATTAATTAGCATATATCGAAGAGACTTTTCGTGTACTCCTAGCGTTACTTGCTCAAATTCAGGCAAGGAAGATACACTGGCTCTAAACAATACCGAGAGATGAAACAGCTTAAACTTGCCATAATCAAGGCCACTAATCTTTATTTCAGTATTATTTAATAATTCATTTGGCAATGCTTTTTCATCGAACCATCGTTGCTTGAAATATTTTTCATATCGATCATTTAGTAATTGCTCACAATCAAAGCAGAGCAATTTTTTCCCTGAGACCTTTTTGAAGCAACTTTTTTCTCTTGTATCCTTGTTGCTGTCCATTAATTTTGGATAACCGTTGCGCTCTATGTCTGTCATCGTATAGAGGCTTATAGAGAAACTCAGGGATGATGTGAGAGTCTTGTAATTCATTATCCAAAGTACAGAGTCTACATGTCATCTCTATTGCCTAACTACAATTAGACATCCTAATAGACGCAAAACATTGCGTCACTTGTTTGCCTAATAATTTATAAAAATTAAAAATCATTGTTATTTCATTTACGTGTACAGATTTAGCATGTCCTAAAATAAATCCAGGTAGCGTCATCAAAAAATATGATAAATGCAACCTATAAATACGGGAAACAATACTAATCCTAAACCCTGACCACCGCAAATATTCTTATCTTCTCATGCACAAACCTCAGGGTTGCTCGTATGGTTTAACCTAAAAAGAGCGATTGAATCCGTTAAGCAGGCGCCGGCAGTGGATCCGGCGGCTGCAGTTGGCGTCCCTTGAGGTACTTGACCAGCGCTAAACTCAAAATTCGGTACCAGCGCTGGATCGTCGTCAACTGCTCCGCAGTTGACCTTAGCTCTTTGAAGAACGCGGCGATCCTGCGATAGCACTGTTCAACTTTTCTAGCTTTGGCATGCGTGCTGCTGATGGTCAAGCGATTTTGACCAGCATGACGCGTCTGTTTGCCGATGGCGTAGAGCATCAACGGACGGCTAGTGACCGCCTCGGTATGTTGATCCGGGTTTGCCAGCCGAACGAATAAGCTCCACCAGTTATAAATCAGCGCGGTAATCCTAGCCATGTAGCGGCAACGCTTCAGGTCTTGGGTGGTAAAGCCGCCCCAGCCCCAGTGGTTTTTTAACTCGTCGAAGTTATTCTCGGCGTCGGCTCGGTCTCGGTACAACTGGGCGATACTGAGAATTTCGTGATCCAGTGAAGTAATCAAGACACTGTATTCGTAAACATCCACCTGATCGCTCAATTCGGCAAAGCTGAGTTGCGTGGGGGCCGTCTTGCTGTCGGCTCAGCACTGCCAAGTCTTTTTTGATTCGCCTGCGCAAGACGACGACGCGCCGGCTCCGGCTCCAGCCGGTTAAACGCAAGGTCGATTCAGTGCCTTCCCAACCTTGTCCTGCGTCTACCCAGTCGCGGCCGCGCATGAGCCGTTCAACAAGGGTCCGTGTGCCTTTGGTCAAGCGCAGCTTGAACAAATAGGGTACGTCCATTTGTTCCGCTTGACGCATATTCGCTTCAGTACCCCAATCGCGGTCGCCACGAATCAGCGACGGCCAATGTTCGCGCGGCAGACGCTTCAGTAATTCCCAAAGCCCGGGCGCACTGTACTTGGATGCGACCTGTTTACCGCTTTGGACTTCGACTTCCAGGATCAGACGCAGATTGGCGATCATATAGGTATGGTACGTGTGCGACGGGCGTCCCGGCTTATGCGGGTTGTAACCCACCTCCGCGCCTTCCTGCTGGCCGTAAACCGTCTTGACCGTGGTATCCACATCCAAAATCCACGGCACGCTCAGCACAGGCGCATAGACTCGGTGAAGACTCCCTTGCAACCACGGGATGCCTTCCTCTTCCGGTAGTTTGCTATAACTACGCCGCACTGAGTCTTCACTGACTACTTTACTCATGCCCAACAACCCCGGATTGACGCCATCGCCGCGTAAGGCATTGATATGGGCATAGCGCTGATGGCCCGACAGCACCGACAATAATACCGTGCCCAAGACGTCGATTTTCGTCGGTGCATTCGGGCTCGTCCACTGTAACGGACAGCTTGACACCCACTCGTCAAACAAGCCACTGGCATGGAGATAGTCAATAAAAAACGGTAACTGTCCTAACGGCGTTACCGCCGCTTGCGGATTCCATTCGACATGAATCCGCCCGCCAAACGTGTCAACCGAAACCGGGTCGGCTAACGGTATCAAAGCTTTCGTTTGGGATTCACCCAATGGGTGAGTCATAATCTCTTGCATAAGCACCTCCTTGCTACATAATTTCAATCAGTTAGCAGGTTTTTGCAAGTTTTAACTGCTCTTTTCAGGATCATGGATCACGGGTAGTGATCGCTCCATGTCCAATTTCCGCACTGGGTACACTTTCGGCTGCCGCCTCCGCTGCTGAGAACCAAACCTGCACCTGGCGTCTCGCGAGTTCTATGGTCAGAGCTCGAATGAAGACTAAAATCCCCACCATTTCGAGGGTCTCCTCAATAAAGCTGAAAGCTTCCATCAGCAACGTGGTGTGCGTTTGAACCTTCTCGTATTCTACTGAGCTGATCATCTCAAAACCGAGCGCACCACCGACATAACATACGGCGGCTATGATAAAGAGTGCGCGGGTACGCGGCGTCAAGCTCAGGAGAAATTGTAGATAAATGATGCCGAACACGACGGTGGCGATTCCGTAGGGTATTACCCATCCGGAATAGAAGACGCCGGTTAACCATGAGGAAAAGAAGGCGCCGGACTCTCCAAAAACTTCCATTTTCTCCGCGATGCGGTCGTGAATCCTCAGCATCTCGTCGATAGATAGGAATGCAAACACGGCGGCCAGGCCAACCCAGTGCAGAACAAATTCACCGCCCGATTGCCGTTCGCTGAGACTGATCAGGTAAAGGAGCAAGCCACTGAAAAGTAGACTGATAGAGGAATAGAAGGTCGGTAAATTAAATTCATTCTCTAGATCGACGAACGCTGCAAGACCCATCATTCGGCCATAACCCAGGACATGCTTCATAAACAGCATGCCAATATGGGCGGCGATGAGGAGTAGAACACAGACTAAGAAAAACTTTACCACATGTTTTGCTGTGAACTCGATTTGCATAGTACTTACTTTTTCCCACGATTAAATGGTCAAGTTTAATAGAAAAATTTAAACTTATAAGTATACCATATGGAATATTAGATAAGTCATGCATTGACAGCTTATCAACATTCGCTTTAAATTTAGAACTTTTTGCAACACGATGTTTCTTAAGAGCACAGTTAAACGGCTAGTTGAAGAAGTCACACAAGGTTTGAAACAAGTACTACCCGACTTGAATAAACTAGCTGTAGATAAACTGTCACTGGCTATTAACGCCATAATTGAAGGGCAAACACTGAATACCGGTAGGGTTGTCCAAATTTATTAGCTTTTAACACTGAGCGTCAGGGCAAGCGGGAACAATGGTTGCGATGGTTGTTAAAATTACCGGCATTACGCTGCGAAACGGTGATGGCGCCGTTTACCAAGAGGCGTTGATGCATGCTTGGTCATTCTGCTCAGCATGGATCAAACTGATTTGGGAAATCGGATGGCCGTACTGATGATCACCATATGTATGGGAGACCGGTCGATGCCTTTGGCGTGGTTGGCGCAAGCAGGTGCAGCCAATATCGGCTTTGGCAAGCAGAAAATCCTATTGGACTTCGTACTGACGTGGATTCCGGATGACGCTAAAGTGATGTTATTATCCGATCCATTTTATCCCTCAATCGGCTTATTGTTCGCATGGTTAAAAGACCAGGCTTGGTATGATCGCTTGCGACTGAAAGGCAATCTACTGGTCGATCCTGGCGTTGATGATGAAACGGAGACCGGCGAACTGGCGCGAAATGTCAACGAGCGCTATCTGCCAAACGAGCGCTTGTCTGGACAAGGCGCAGGCGGCAGTATTGGATTACGGCTCAAGCTGGGCGATCGAGCCGACCTTTTCCGATCAAGCGTGAGATCAGCACCAGCCATAGACTACTGTAATACTGATTGTTATTTTATTAGGAAGGTTAAGCTTCTATTTCGGAGAGCATGGTAAG
>JBAQEN010000759.1:0-7609 GCA_049286765.1 Methylococcaceae bacterium | reverse complement strand
CTCATGGACAGCCCTGATGACTTCACCGGGCCTTTGAATCTGGGAAACCCGGTGGAATTCACTATCCTGGAACTGGCGGAAAAGGTAGTGGCAATGACAGGCTCAAAATCAAAGATATCCTTCAAGCCCCTCCCATCAGATGACCCAAGACAGAGACAGCCTGATATAAGTCTGGCAAAAGAGAAGCTGGGATGGAACCCGGATATCAGATTGGAAGAAGGGCTCGTAAAGACGATTGAATATTTTCGGGAGTTTATCGAATAGTCGAGTATGCCGTATAGTCAGTTTATCGTTATGAACTATGAGCCATAAACTGAAATACATCAATGCATTAAAGCAGAGCAAGTTTTGAATTTATTTAAAAAAATAACGTTATTTTCCATTAATTTGATTCTGTTGTTATTATCACCTTTAAAAAGAAATTGGCAACGGGTGGCCAAGCTTATATCATATGCCGTTTGGAAAAACAGCCTTGGTTCTTTAGGGGAAAACTCTATTATTTATCCGCTTGTGGTAATACATTCACCTAAAAAAGTATTCATAGGGGATTATGTACGTATTGCCGAATTTGTCCACATGTGGGGAGGTGGAGGTATTGAGATTGGTAGCAACACACTTATTGCGGCTCATAGCGTTATAACATCCCAGACGCATGACAAAAAAGCTCTTGATTATTCGAAGACGATAATTAATAAGCCGGTAAAAATCGGCAACCGAGTCTGGATTGGCTCCGGGGCTATTATTTTATCTGGAGTTAGTATAGGCGATGGTGCGATAGTTGGTGCCGGATCAGTGGTTACCAAGGATGTGCCGGCGGACACTGTTGTAACTGGCGTACCAGCCAATCCTGTAGAAAAAATGGATAAAGATGGAAAACACGAGTAAAAAAAAGCTTATAAAGAACGCAGTTGTATCGGTCATCCAGGTAATTGTAACCAGCATTACGCTATTTATGTTGTACAGGCTCCTCATCGGCACAATTGGCATCGCCCGTCTCGGCGTCTGGTCGGCAGTTCTTGCCACTACATCGGTTGCAAATATAGCGAATTTCGGTCTCTCAGGGAGTGTGGTGAAATATATTGCTAAATATATCGCTACCGGAGACGAGAAAAAAGTCGCTGGTGTAATTGAGACGGCGGCAATATCTATCGGCTTGTTAATAGGGTGTATTGCAATAATAGTAATGCCGTTTATCGGATGGATACTAAAACTCGTAATGCCTGTTGTTAGCATTCATGAAGCGTTGTCTATTATGCCTTATTCATTGGTTTCTTTGTGGTTGGTAATGGTATCCGGGGTTTTTCAGGCCGCACATGATGGTTTCCAGCGTTACGATATCAAGAGCGGCATTGTTGTTTCAGGAACTCTTTTTTTCTTTTTTTTATGTTTCTTACTGGTTCCCGAACACGGTCTTATAGGGCTTGCTTGGTCGCAGGTGGCTCAAGGCATCTTCGTGCTTTGTTCGAGCTGGCTATTCCTTAAAATGAGGGTGTCCGGTCTATCTCTTTTACCTTGGCGCTGGGACAAATGTCTGTTCAGGGAGATGATGAGCTACGGTGTAAGTTTCCAGCTTATGTCCATCTGCCAGATGTTTTTCGACCCAATTACAAAAACGTTACTTGTGAAATTTGGGGGGCTATCGTTGGCAGGCCTTTATGAAATGTCCAACCGGATGGTCTTACAGGTACGTTCCCTTATAGTGAGCGCAAACCAGGTCCTTGTCCCTGCAATTGCAGGCATACATGAGAAAGAGCCAGAGAAAATAAAGGGTATTTATAAGTCGACGTGGGTTATTTTAGTTTTTATCTCGGTCCCGATTTTATTCTCGCTCGCAGCTTTAGCTCCGGTGATTTCGGTGTTATGGATAGGGCATTACGAAAAGGCTTTTGTTTTTTTTACGGTTGTTCTTTCCATCGGATGGTTTATCAACACGTTATGCGGGCCGGCTTATTTTTCGAACCTCGGCACAGGTGACATGAAATGGAATTTGGTCGGGAATGTAACTATTGCCTTGATGAACCCCATCCTGTGTTTTTTGCTAGGTTTTATTTATGGAGGCTATGGAGTCGCAGTGGGCTGGACAATCTCGCTCTTGACCGGAAGCGTCCTTATAATAGTTTTTTACAACCGACGTCATCAAATTCCGATAACAGAACTCTTGACGAAGGATGCGCTGCTTCTGATTTCCGCTGGCATAACAAGCGTCGTAACGAGTCTTGTATTCTACAATATGTATTCTGAGTACAGAAGCATTTTGCTGTTATCTATTGTAATTGCTATATATTTTTCAATGATGTTTTGGCCAATTTGGCGTCACCCAATGCGCAAGAGATTAAACGGTTAAGGGCAGAGAGTATGGATAAATATCCTTTAAGCATACGAGCTGATTATAAGTTGAGAGTGGATGAACTGTAGGACGTGCCTGTCTGGAAGAACCGTGGAATACGGCTACACAACGTGCATTTTGCATGCAGTAAGCAAAGAAGTTGCGAATAATCGTGAGCTGTACAGATGCAGCGATTGTGGTTCAATTACGGTTGCGCCCACTCCTGCAACTGAACAGGTGAAAGAATATTATGAGAGTTATGCCTATACCAGATTTGATGATGGTTCGGATTGGAGAAAAAGAAAATCTTACAGAGTAATTCAGAATATCTGTAATATTGCAGGAAAAGGGGCGATATTAGATATCGGCTGTGGAGATGGCCGACTGCTGAATATGCTTCCGTTAAGTTTCAGGAAATTCGGAATTGATGTTTCCGAGAATGCTTGCAGTTTAGCCAGAGGAAACGGCGTCACCGCCCTTTGTTCGACGCTCGAATCTGCCAAATTTCGTGAGAAATTTGATGTGGTGCTGGCTCTTGATTTTATTGAGCATACTGTTGACCCAAGAGAAGCGATAAAGATTATAAGTGACTTAATAAAGCCAGGAGGGCATGTAATAATAGAGACTGGAAACGCGTCATCCTTGACGGCCGAATTTCTTAAGGAAGACTGGTCTTATGTATCTGTTTATGGTCATTTGTGTGCGCTGACTCCTGGTGCCTTATCGAAATTAGCATGTGAAGTTGGCATATCTCAGATTTACTTTAAAAAAAGCTGGCATACAAGGCCGACATTAAAATTGTGGGTTTATAGAAATATTCTCGCTTACGGTTTTCATGCTTTTCGAATTATGTACAGGATGGCCGTCCCAATCGCATCCCGCTTCGGATATTTAAGAAAGTTGTATATGCATGCTCCTCCGGGGGCCCCAAATCCGGACCACATGATTTTTGTTGGAAAAAAAAAGCTATAGGATATTAATGGAACCGGCTGGATACCCCGATATTTTTCTATACCTGATGTTGATTATCGGTTTGCCTTTGGCTTTTCTAAAGCCGTACAAGGCGTTCCTTGTGGTTGTATTCATCCTCTCGGCGGCCGACGCTACTGCCTTCACCTTCACAAGAATTCCGGCCTTAGGCCCGTATTTTAATGCAAATGACGCTTGCCTTCTCATGGCGATAGTGGCCATGATTTCATACACATTGATTGTGGGAAATAAAATAATCTTTTCCAAAGTAGTAAAATTGATTTTATTGGTGCTGTTTTTGGGTTTCGCCCAATCATGGTTTTCAATCCCGGGATACCATTATGAAATTCTGAGGTCCTTGCGTTGGGCGATAAGTATGCCCCTGTATTTTGTTATCGCAGCAACGATGGTTAACAACAAGGAAAAAACAAGGCTGCTTCTGCTCGCGCTATTTTTCGGATCCATCGTCTCAGCCTTTGAGCATATATTATTCGTAAGGAACGTCATCAATGAATTGTCTTCTGATGTCGGCATAGAACAAATTCGTACAATAGCCTTCAGAAGCCCAGGTCTGTGGCTTCTGCTTTCCAGTATTGTTTGGATGCCAAAAATGAAGGGGTTAAGCCGCAAGATACTGATTATCGGCGGATCGCTATTTGCTTTAAGCGTGCTCCTTAACCAGACACGTTCGATTTGGATATCTTCTATTACTGCCATACCTATTGCTTTTATCTTATTTCCACAAAAAAAAACAATAAGCCGGATAGTTACCTTCTCACTCTTGCTTCCAGTTCTTTTTGCCTGCATGCTTGCAATTATGCATTACGCCGCACCCTCGGTCAACGTGGAAAATATTGTAGAGCAGAGGCTTACCACATTTAGTGACGAGGATATCAGATTCGACACTACTAAAACCAGGCAGAACGCCATTGAGAAGGAGATCGAGGCGTGGACGGAAGGCACCTTTGTCTTTGGTCGTGGTCTTGTTTATTTTGCACCATATTATCTGGATTATTATAAAGGTACCCGCGTAGCCTGGGGGCACGTAGGACATCTGAGCACTCTTGCCCAACTGGGTATTATCGGTTTTCTGGTTTTTGCGATCTACTTACCGCATAAGGTTATCCAGGCATCCGGGGTGCTCTGGCGGGGAAGTTCACAGGAGTTGAAGTTTTTCGGGCTCTTGGGAGGGATGTGTATGGTATCGAGTTGGGTATGCTTTTTCATGAGCGATTCTTTTCTTGGACATCACGCTGTTGAGGGCGTGATATTCGGCGGCGTATGGGCTCAGGCGAGGCTTTCGATTGTGCAGGAAAAGGGTGAAAAAAAAGATTGATTTTTTTATGTGGACGAGGAAGGCAATAGCAAAGAATGGCCGCCTGCCCATGAATCCGGATCCATTTCGAATTTAAAGTTAGAAGGGGTGACTTATGAATACAAAAATATGGACGCCGCGCTATGCGTTTAACCGTATAAAACTTGCGTTTTGGGAAAAGACTCATAATGATGATCCATGGCTGACTCGGGATTCTATAAATCTGTTGAAATCTATCCTTAAGCCTTCAGATGTGGGGCTGGAGTGGGGGAGTGGCAGGAGCACAATTTGGTTCGCAAAAAAGGTGAAGAGGCTCACTTCGATTGAAACAGACAAGAATTGGATTGAATCAGTTAAGAGCAGGCTAATTTCTTTGAAGCTCAATAACGTAGAGCTCATCTACGCCCCGGAGAAAGAATCCTCGGAATATATTAAAAAATGTATAAATATTCATGAGAGCTCAATTGACTTTGCACTTATTGACGGATCGCACAGCAGGGAACTGGCAGCAGGCGTGAGCATACCGCTCCTTAAGCCAGGTGGACTTCTTATTATCGATAATATAAATTGGTATATCACATCACCTTTTGGAACTGCCCCAAATTCGGTTAAAGAAACCAGACCGGAATGGAGAGAACTCGAAGATTTATTAAAGAGATGGCGATGTTATTGGACTACAAGCGGCGTTACTGATACAGCTATATGGTTCAAGCCATGAAGGCTGGGTTACCTTTTCAATGCGGAGGAGTCCAGGAATGTTGGAAGCCTGAGTTGCGTCTTTCTTGATGGGGTCGCAAAATATGCCCCTGCGACTGGGAAAAATGATAGTTCAACGGGAGGGCTAACGCCAGTTTTGCCTAGGTAACGGTTGTGACCCCGTCCTTCAACCAGAGCCAGTTTCTGAGGGAAGACCATTGAATCTGTCCTGAGCCAGAATTATCCCAACCTTGCCCTTTCGGATAGAACAAGCCTAATTGCAAACCTGGAAAAACAGTCAACCAACTTGAAATGCAGTGCATGAAAACTATTACTATTTTGTTCGTATGTTCTGTTTTTTTGACAATTTTGGCGACTGATGCATTCTCAGGGAAAAAGAGTGATGAGACATTTGTTGTGAGGACTGCGACATCGATGGAAAAAATATTCAGAGATAGCACGAAAGCCGAATGGATCAACCCGGGGGTGGATAGTGAAATAACCTTTTCGGCATGCAGAGGGGAATCGGAGTCCTTCCAGGTTGTAGTTCTTCCCCGTAAAAATTTGAGTCACTTGCGATGGGAAATTGCTTCTGATCTAAAGAATGGCAATATTGAAGTCCAGCCCGTTGGATACTTATATATCGAAAAGCCTCTGATGCCTACTTTTTTAAAAAATTATCCCATGGGAGAAATTAAGTCAGGATGGTGGCCTGATCCACTGTATGCCGGCAGCACCGAAATAGAAGAAATAAAAGCCAGTGAAGTACAACCGATTTGGGTCACTGTGGACGTTCCAAGAGATGCCAGGCCCGGGACATATAATATTGTCCTGACTTTTTCTGCTGACGGTACGGATCAAGCAAGAGTCACAGCAAAACTGAAAGTTTGGAATTTTGAATTGCCAGATCAATTGCACCTAAAAACAAGCTTTTGGTATGCAACCTATCAGTTGAAACTTTACTATCCTGAAATAGAGGACATCTGGGGATTGGAAAAGAAGTTTCTAGCAATGGCTTTACATAATAGGGTGAACCCTATTACTTACCAGATAAGCATTCCGGGAAATGATCTGGTACTGTTTGGCTTTGATCCTGCTGAAAAACAATATAGATTCGATTTCACTGGCATGAGGAAAAGATTGACGTTCATTTTTGATGAAGGTGAGCGGAGAGGTAATCCAGTTATTATACTGTGGAACGATATCAGTCGGGAGTTTAGATTCTCCATCGAAAGTAATGGGGAAAAAACGATTAAGACAATTAGGCCGTTTACAAGTGAAGGCGAAGATTTCATTGTTCAATATCTTTCTTCCCTGGAAAGATTTCTCAAAGAAAATAACTGGAATAGTTCTGTCTATCTGAGCTATGTAGATGAGCCGGGACCGAAGGTGTGGGACACGATAAGGTGGCTTGACCGAATAGTTAAAAAAACGGTTCCACGATGGAAAACTCTTTCGGCTATAAATCACCAACCATCTATTCACGCTTTGAAGCCGTATATAGACAGCATGGCCCCCGGATTTTTTTCGAATTTTAATTCTGCAAATTCAAGAGACTTCCAGGAACTCCAAAGTGAGGGAAGGGAGCTTTGGGGCTACATATGCTATAAGACATCCTGTATAAACTACCAATCTCTTGACCACCGAATCTGGACTTGGCTCTGTTGGAAGTATGATATGAAAGGATTGCTATATTGGGGTATTCACAATTGGTCAAAATCAGATACGTCGCCAAAATTCAAGAAAATGTTCCTCAATACTCCAAGCAATAGATGGCCCTATAAGGCAAAATGGGAACCCTTAGATTTCAGAAACGGAGTCCCTGGAGATGGTTATTTAATATATCCATCGCCGGAAGGGGAGCCCTGGAGTTCAATCAGACTCGAAAATATAAGAGATGGAGTTGAAGATTACGAGTATTTTAGTATTTTAAAAGACTATGTGCTGAAGCTAAAAAACAGCGGGAAGCACGGCGATGTCGAACAATCGGCAGAAAATCTCTTGGAAATCGAGCCGGAAATTATCAACGGGCCAACGGATTATACGCATGATTATACGAAGATAATTGAAAGAAGAGAAAAAATAGGCGATATGATCGAGTATATAAAAAGATTACTAAAAGAGGATGCGTGAAAAGATGGTTGAATCTGTATTATGAAACTGCCCAGAATAACTGTTGTTACCCCTTCATATAATCAGGGTAAATTTTTGCGGGAAACGATTGAATCTGTTCTTAATCAGAAATATGTGGATCTGGAATACTTTATAGTTGACGGAGGGAGTACGGACGGTTCCGTGGACAT
>JBAQEN010000758.1:0-8164 GCA_049286765.1 Methylococcaceae bacterium | reverse complement strand
ATTGACGGCTTGGGAAAAATCCCTTTATTCTGCCCTTGTAAAAAAAACTTGACTTAAAAAAATATAGATCCAGACTACAAAAAATAGGTTCGGCAGCTATTTGACCATTGACCTATATCCGATGATGCGATGCCGTAAGACCTGAACCGATTGCCGCTGCTGCGGGGATATACTCTTGCTACTAAGAGGACATCAACATGAATCTTAATGATCACCCTACCGTTAAACTGTTACGCGCCCGGGAAGCCGGTGAAAATGTCAGTGCGAAAGTCCGGCTCACATTCCAAGCCGACTGGCTTAAGCAGTTAGCACTGGATTGTGGCGCTGACGACGTCGGCCTGGTCGAGATAAGCCGGACAGAGCTGGATCCCCAACGCGCAGAGATTCTGCATCACTATCCCTGGACCAAGACACTGCTGAGCTTTGTCGTTCGCATGACGCGCGAGCCGGTGCGAAGTCCGGCGCGTTCCGTCGCCAATCTCGAGTTTCATCATGCCGGCGACCGGGTCGATGATGTGAGTCACCGGATCGTCCTGCGTCTGGAGGAAGCCGGCATCCGGGCCGTCAATCCGTCGATGGGTTTCCCGATGGAGATGTACCAGTTCCCCCATGGTGGAACCTGGGTGGTTTCGCACAAGCCGGTCGCGGTAGCTGCGGGACTGGGTCATATGGGCATTCATCGCAATGTCATTCATCCCAAGTTTGGCAATTTCATTCTGCTGGGGACCGTGCTTATCGATGCCGAGGCCACGGCCTACAACGCCCCGCTTGATTACAACCCCTGCCTGGAATGCAAACTCTGCGTGGCGACCTGCCCTGTAGGCGCCATTGCCCCTGATGGAAGCTTTAACTTTTCCGCCTGCTTCACGCACAACTACCGGGAATTCATGGGCGGTTTTAGCGATTGGATAGAACAAGTAGCTGACAGTAAGGACGCCTTGGACTACCGCAAGCGCATCAGTGAACCCGAAACCGCGGCCATGTGGCAAAGCCTGTCGCACCGCGCCAATTACAAATCCGCTTACTGCATGGCGGTTTGCCCGGCCGGAGAAGATGTGATCGGCCCCTATCTCGCCGATCGTAAGCGTCATTTTCAGGCAGTCGTGAAACCCCTACAAGACAAACCGGAGCCTGTCTATGTCATCAAGGACTCCGATGCCGATGCTTTCGCCAGGAAAAAATGGAAAAACAAAACCGTCAAGCATGTCGGCAATGCGCTGCGTCCTCGCAGCATCCAAGGCTTACTGGCCACTCTGCCCTTGGTGTTCCAGCCCAATCAATCGCGAGGGCTGAATGCCACTTACCACTTCACCTTCACCGGCGATGACGCCCATGAAGCAACAATCGTCATTCGTGACCGTGGCCTTCGCATCCAGGAAGGACTGGTGGGCGCGGCGGATCTTCATGTGATGGCGGACAGCCGCACCTGGCTCGGTTTTCTGGCTAAGGAGCGCAATCTAATCTGGGCGCTGGTGCGCAGGAAAATCCGCATCAAGGGTTCGCCCAGGTTGCTGGTCGCCTTCGGCAAGTGTTTCCCAAGCGCCGGCATTCGCCACGAGCCGGCAGAGGTCATGCCGCAATGCTCCAAACTGCAGCGGGAGCCAGCCCTCTACCAGCAGAACGATACCGTCACCGGAAAAATCAAATGGCAGGGCGCGCTGGCAGTGGCCGAAATCATCGAGGTTGCTCACCAGGTAAAAACCTTCCGGCTGGTCAATCCTGCAGGGGAAAAAATTCCATTCGAATATTTGCCCGGACAGTTTCTGACCCTGGACATCGAGCCTCATGGCATACCGACGAAGCGCTCATATACCATCGCCTCCACGCCGACCTGGCATGATCGCATTGAAATCACCGTCAAACGCGAGGAACACGGTCTCGTCTCAGGTTGGCTTCATGATGAGCTCAAACCAGGCGACTCCCTTAACCTTTTGGCGCCTAATGGAACCTTCGTTTTCACAGGCGACGACGCCCAGTCTGTCGTCCTGATCGGCGGAGGCGTCGGCATGACGCCGTTAATGAGCGTGGTCCGCTATCTCACCGATAGCCAATGGCCTGGGGACATACATTTGATCCTGAGTTTTCGCAGGTTTAGCGACTATTTGTTCAGGGAAGAAGTTGTCTCGCTCCAGGCTCGAAACCCAAACCTCAGGGTAGTTGTCACGTTGAGCAACCCCGGTGAAGAACCCTGGTCAGGGCCGACCGGACGTATCGACAAAGCATTTCTGGAACGCGTCATCCCCAATCTCGCCGATCAGCGCATCCATCTCTGCGGCCCGCCGCCGATGATGGATACGGTGAAAACCGCGCTGAGCGAACTTGGCGTTCCGAAAGTCCATATCAAAACGGAAGCATTCGGAACCATCAAGCGCGACCCGACCGCCCGGGCAACCCGCAAAGGAGTGATGGCCGGGCGCATTCTGTTCCAGCGGTCGCAGGTCAACGTAGAGGTTCCTGTTGGCGCCACGATTCTCGATGCGGCGGACGAGACTGATGTCTACATCGACAGTGCATGCCGCTCCGGCACCTGTGGCTTGTGCCGCGTGAAATTGCTGTCCGGCAAAGTGAGCATGGCCGTCGATGATGCGCTGATGGAAGATGAAAAAACAGACGGCTACATTTTAGCCTGCCAGGCCGAAATTGAAGCCGACGTTGAAATCGATGCCTGATGAGAGTAATTGATGATGAGCAACCTTCTTTATGTACTCGCTGTACTGATCGCCGCAGGCATAGGCCTGCTAGTCATTTCCCTTGCTGTTGAGGCATTGCGCCGAAGACCATCAGCCCCAAAGCAATTGCGATGGGCGCCCGGCATTCCGATTCAATATGCCGAGGTTAATGGTCTCCGGCTTCGATACATCAAGGCGGGTCACGGCCCCATTCTGGTTCTGCTGCATACGTTGAGAACTCAGCTGGATCTTTTCGAGAAAGTCGTGCCGGAGCTGGCCGGGAATTTTACCGTGTATGCATTAGACCTTCCGGGACATGGTTTTTCCGACATCCCTGATGCCAAATATGACGCCACGTTTTTTGCCGACGCTGTCGAGGGTTTTCTTGAAATCTTGGATTTACGCGACGTGATGCTCACCGGCGTTTCCATTGGCGGAGCCATCCCGCTGATTATCGCCGCTCGTCGCAATCCACGCGTTGCCCGGGCGGTCGCCATCAATCCTTTTGACTACGCACTGGGTCGCGGCATGGCGCGCAGTTCTGTGCTGGCAAGATTGGTTGTCGCCGCTGCCGACATACCCGTTCTCGGTGAAACGGTCATGCGTCTGCGGAATTTTTTCATCATGAAGAACGTGCTCGAAGGCGGCGTGGCAGATCCTCACAGCATACCGCCGCAACTGCTGAAAGAGATGTATTTGACAGGTAACCGGAGAGGCCACTACCGGGCATTTATCAATCTGCTTCGGAACGCCGAAAGTTGGCAGACGGCAACGAAGGACTATTCCCGTATAAGAATTCCGGTTCTTTTTCTCTGGGGTAACCAGGACTGGTCCCACCCCGATGAACGTGAATTGGATCATCGCCTGGTGCCGGGGTCCGAAATGGTGACGATAGCGCATGGCGGGCATTTCTTACCCCTGGATAGACCCGATGAGGTCATCAAGCAAGTACTCGAATTTTACCGACGCCACGCCACATCATCCTCAGCAGGAAATCATTAGCCTGCCAGGAGCTCTGAGAGGAAAGCCATTCGCAATGTCTGGACTGGTTATTAGCAAAAACCATATAAAACGGCATTCCTTGCGCAACACCATTTAAAATTCAAACATCTGTACGTTCGTAGCTGAAGTCTTCGGATAATATAGATTCATAACGTTGCCGGGCGGTTAGACGAACTTCTTCGTCTGAATCGTCAAGCATTTGTTGAAGTATTACCGGTGACGCCCGCAATGCCACTTCGTAGCGAACCGTCCAGTCGCTGTCTTTGCTCAATAACGCCAGATCGTCGGCATCCATGCGCTGGGCGACGATACGGCGAATGCCGGCTTCGGAATCGTTAGCCATCAGACCGAGACTGACGCTGGGGATGCGCTCGGCTACTGTACGCCGAACCTGATTATCAGGGTCGGCGAGCAAGCGGAACAAGCGGCCTTTCGGCAAGCGTTTGGCGACATAGACACGCACCAGATAATCAGGATCGCCAGCCATCAGTTCCAGTTGTTGCTCCGGTAACCGGTCGGCTACGGTGATTCTGACTTCCCGGTCCGGATCGTTGCGCAAATCCGGCAACCACTCCAGCGGCACCCGGTACGCCAACACCCGCCTTACCGCTTCGTCAGGATCGGTAAGCAATGGTTGCAACTGGCTGGTTGGCAAATAACGGGCGGCGATTGCCCGCCGTTCCCAAAAGTCGTCCTGGGTGTAATCCGATGCAAAGCCGGGATGGGTGCGGAAAAACCGATCTATTTGCCGGCCGCTTGCCGCGACTACGCAGCAATCGCCTGGCTTGCAACTGCCGGCTACCAGCAATGTCTCACGGTAGCTGCAACGTGAGCAATCTGCCAGAGGCGTCAAATCCTTAATTTTTCTATCCTGCATGGCTGAACTCATCATCTAAGCCACCTTAGCCATTACCGGCAGAAGTTGAGGGATAATTTGCTCTAGCCAGATTTTAATACGCTCGTCGGTCAAATGCGGCTGAGTGCGCTGGTCCAGCACCAGACCGACAAACTGATTATCAATGATGGCGTGAGAATGCTCAAACTTATAACCATCGATACCCCAATTGCCGACGATATCGGCGCCGTAACCGTAAAACAAACGGTAAAGATGAATCATCGAACTGGCGAAGCGATCTGCATATCTCTCCTGATTGCCCAGACCGAACAGCGCAACGCGCTTGCCGGACAGATCGGCGCCGTCCAGACAAGGCACGAATTCCTGCCAATTGGGCTCCAGGCAACCTGTCGACAAGCCGGGCAATTCACCTATACCATAACTGGGTGTGCCCAGAATTAGTGCATCGTACTGCAATAATTCGGCAGCACTGGTACGGTTGATGTTTTTGGGTTTGTCGGCTAACTGTTCACCCAACTGCTTGAATATATTTTTGGCCACCAGCCGGGTGCTACCCGTATCTGTTCCGAAAAAAATGCCGATTTTGCTCATAAATCACCTGTGATCAAGATTGCAGGACAAGGCTGTACAGCCGTTTCCATTGACTCCAAGCAAATTTCGATCCAGATTTTATAATAAAATTTTTATATTGAATATCAGCCAGATACCTTATCCAGAACACAGAAATGGCTTGTACCGGATGCAAGACTATCGACAATTGCACCAGTGACGGGGGTATTTGCGACATACGCTTGTACGTAGTATATAACTCACCGTGATAAGAATATTAAAATTAGCTGTTTACCATCTCACCATAATTCTGTCCTCAAGAGAGTTTTTTGAAGCTTCCCATCTATCTCGCTGAGCTAGCTGCAAACCGCAATGACAGAACTTATCCGGCTATCACTAATTAGATGCCGCAAGTCGGGCACAGCGGATTTTTCCTCAACTTCATGCTGTTAAATTCCATCGTTAATCCATCTATTAGCAGTAACCGTCCGGTTAAAGCCTCACCGATAGCCATAATCAACTTCATGGTTTCCAGCGCCTGAATGCTGCCGACAATCCCTGTGATGGGTGCGATAACGCCATTGCTTGCACAATTTTGTTGTTCATCTCCGTCACTGTTATATAAGCAGTTATAGCAAGGGCTATCGTTTTTACCCGGTGTAAATACCGATACCTGACCTTCAAAACGTATCGCCGCTCCGGAAACCAGTGCCGTTTGATGCTTGACACAGGCTTTATTGATTTCGAAGCGGGTGGAAAAATTATCGCTGCAATCGAGCACCACATCGGCTTTGATCACCTCGGAATCAAGTTGCTCCCCCGCTAATCGCTGTTTAACCGCCCTCACATTAATATCAGGATTTAGCTCATTAAGTGTTTGACGGGTTGAAATTACTTTATCCATCCCTATATCAGCTGTGTGATGAGCAATCTGTCTTTGTAAATTGGATAAATCTACTTCGTCATCGTCATAAATAGTGATATTGCCGACACCGCTAGCTGCAAGATAAATAGATGCGGGAGAGCCTAAACCGCCGGCGCCGACAATTAACACCTTGGCGGCGAGCAGTTTTTGCTGTCCTTCAATATCGCAAATCGGCAACATGATTTGACGGCTATAGCGTAATAGTTGATTGTCATTCATAAGTCATTTTATTTATGTAGAGTAACAAGAAATAATGCCAAAGAACTTGACACACTGCAAAAGCTCATTATCATTAGCACTCATTACTAGCGAGTGCTAATAACTTAGTTTAACCTTTAATTTTAATGTTTAGGAGATATAGATGAATATACGTCCGTTACACGACAGAGTGATAGTCAAGCGCGTTGAAGAAGAAACCACCACTCCTGGAGGTATCGTACTGCCTGGTTCTGCAGCTGAAAAGCCAAGCCAGGGCAAAGTGTTGGCGGTAGGTAGTGGCAAATTGCTGGACAATGGCACTGTGCGCGCATTAGAAGTCAAAGTTGGCGACAGAGTGCTGTTTGGCAAATACTCAGGTAACGAAGTTAAAGTTGACGGTGAAGACCTCATCGTTATGCGTGAAGAAGACATCATGGGCATTTTAGGTTAAGCCTGAACCCATTAATAATCATAATCACAGACAACATATTTAGGAATCAAAAATGGCAGCAAAAGACGTATTATTTGGTGATGACGCTCGTGTCCGTATGGCGCGCGGCGTTAACATTTTAGCAAACGCAGTAAAAGTAACCTTGGGTCCTAAAGGCCGTAATGCGATTCTGGATAAAAGCTTCGGCGCTCCAACCATTACTAAAGACGGTGTGTCCGTCGCAAAAGAAATCGAATTAAAGGACAAATTCGAAAATATGGGCGCACAAATGGTTAAGGAAGTCGCTTCGCACACATCTGATGTAGCGGGTGACGGTACCACTACTGCAACTGTATTGGCGCAATCTATTGTCAACGAAGGTTTGAAAGCGGTTGCCGCCGGCATGAACCCAATGGATTTGAAACGCGGTATCGACTTGGCCGTAACCAAAGTTGTTGACGCCATTGTTGCTTCAGCAACACCTTGCACAGATAACAAAGCCATTGCTCAAGTGGGCACCATTTCAGCCAACTCTGACGAGTCAGTGGGTCAAATCATTGCCGAAGCCATGGAAAAAGTCGGCAAAGAGGGCGTTATCACTGTTGAAGAAGGCTCAGGTTTAGACAACCAATTAGACGTTGTAGAAGGTATGCAGTTCGACCGCGGCTATTTGTCACCTTACTTCATCAATAAACAAGACAGCATGAGCGTCGAATTAGACGACCCCATGATTCTTATTTACGACAAGAAAATCTCCAACATCCGCGAAATGTTGCCAGTATTGGAAGCCGTTGCTAAATCCGGACGTCCTTTATTGATCGTCGCCGAAGATGTTGAAGGCGAAGCACTGGCAACGCTGGTTGTTAACACCATCCGCGGCATCGTAAAAGTTGCAGCGGTTAAGGCGCCTGGTTTTGGCGACCGTCGTAAAGCCATGCTGGAAGACATTGCCGTACTGACTGGCGGCACCGTTATTTCTGAAGAAGTCGGTTTAAGTCTGGAAAAAGCAGAATTGGCGCAACTGGGTACAGCGAAAAAAATCCAAATCACTAAAGACAACACCACCATCATCGATGGTGCTGGTTCTGAAGAACAAATCAAGGGCCGTGTAGCGCAGATTCGCGCGCAAGCTGAAGAAGCAACTTCTGACTATGACAAGGAAAAACTGCAAGAACGTCTGGCTAAACTGGCTGGCGGCGTTGCTGTGATCAAAGTCGGTGCGGCTACTGAAATTGAAATGAAAGAAAAGAAAGCACGCGTAGAAGACGCTCTGCATTCAACTCGCGCAGCGGTTGAAGAAGGCGTAGTTGCCGGTGGCGGTACTGCGCTGGTACGCGCACTGTCTGCGCTGGCAAAACTTGAAGGCGTTAATCACGACCAAAACGTAGGCATCAACATCCTGCGTCGCGCAATGGAAGAGCCTTTACGTCAAATCGTAGCCAATGCAGGCGATGAACCTTCAGTGGTCTTTAACGAAGTACAAAAAGGCACCGGCAGCTTCGGTTACAACGCAGCAACCGGCCAATACGGCGATA
>JBAQEN010000757.1:0-1530 GCA_049286765.1 Methylococcaceae bacterium | reverse complement strand
GCCCTATCGTTATCGGTCACCGCGGCGCTTCCGGTTATTTCCCCGAACACACACTGGAAGGCTATGCCTTGGCTATCAAAATGGGTGCCGATTTTATCGAGACGGACCTTGTGCTGACCAAGGACGGCCACATGATCGCCCGTCATGAACCGATGATAGGTGCCACCACCGACGTCTCTAGCCATCCGGAATTTGCCGACCGCAAGACCGAGCGCATGGTTGATGGCGTTATATACAACGATTGGTTCGCCAGCGATTTTACCCTGAAGGAAATCAAAACTCTGCACGCAGTTCAAGCTCGCGCAGACCGTGATCAGCAATACAACGGTCTGTATCAAATTCCGACCTTGCACGAAGTGATTGCGCTGGCTAAAAGTAAGAGTAAGGAAATCGGCCGCACCATCGGCATCTATCCTGAAATTAAGCATTCCATTTATCACGCCAGCCTCGAGGACGCTAACCATCGAAATCTGTTCGGCCGGAATTTCTTCGAAGACAAACTGCTGAAAGAACTGCATGAAGCTTACGGTAACAGTGCTTGCGCACCGGTGTTCATCCAGTCTTTCGAAGTCGCCAATCTGCAATACTTAAGCCACAAAACCAAGATCAAGCTAGCGCAGCTGATCGGTGCCGTCGATGTCAGAGCCGACGGTTCGGTGTCTCTGGCGGCACCATACGACAAACCCTATGATTTCAAGGTATCTGGCGATAAGCGCACTTTCGCCGATTTGTTGACTGACGAAGGCCTTGATTTCGTTAAATCCTATGCCGACGCAGTTGGACCGTGGAAACCTTATCTGGTGACAACCGTAGCCGACGGCATTGACCGCAATGGCGACGGTAAAATTACCATCAACGACCGTCGCATTGATGGCAGCACCGATGTGCTGGAGCTGGCTCACGACAAAGGATTGCTGGTTCATACCTGGACTTTCCGCAACGATGCCGGTGGTTACAGCTTTACCGATCCTAAAAAAGAAATGACTTATTATTTCGATCTGGGCGTCGACGGTCTGTTCACAGACTTTGCCGATACCGGTATTGAGGCGCGCGATGCGTCAATAAATGCTGATTTCATCAGTGCAATTAATCAATGCAAAGCTCATACCAGTGAGCAGGTGAACGAACAAGAGGATCAACGCGGTCGCCATGAGCGTTAATTTGCAGTAAAAGTCTAAAAGCAAACCCGATGCATTTTTGCCGGATTTGTATTCCTGGCAAAGTTTGTTGAAACAAAAATCTTTTTTTCTTATCTTTAATTGCTGAGTTGATATTAGCCAGTCAAAAAAGTAACTTACGTTAGCAATAATTAACACAAGTAATCAAAGCCGACGGTCGGAAATCATAAATTTGGGTAGGATTGACTGCGAACTATCGACTCCAAATAGACATTGGAGTCAGATTTCCAAATGGCAACTTTCCAAAAGTTAGCAGCCGTTCATCGAATATTTGTGATTGTCTCGTTTTTGCCGCTATGTCAAGCTATACATAGCGACCCCTATGTATAGTACTCAACTATGTATAGTGTAT
>JBAQEN010000756.1:0-9921 GCA_049286765.1 Methylococcaceae bacterium | reverse complement strand
GCAGAATGGTTTGCAGATCAATATACTTAAAGGCGAAAGCAAGAAGGTAAAAATTAATCAGGCCAAAGTCACTATACCTGCGTTGGGCGAAAGTGAGCATTTGCTGGTTCAGGGTAAGCTGGAAACGGGTATATTGCAAGGATTGGAGTTTTTGCAGCAGACTCCGCTTCATGCCTCTGTAGATAAGTTGTTAGGCGCTACCGAAGTGCAAGGAGACACTACAGTAATACTGGATTTAAAGCTCCCGTTAGCTGACGGCTCCACGGCTAAAGTCAATGGTGCGGCGCAGTTGAATAACGCCAAGCTAACAGTAAAATCACCGGCTCTATTAGTGAATAAAATTGAAGGTCAATTAAAATTTAATGAACTGGGTATTTACAGTGACACTATTAATGCGGCAGCTTTAGATCAGCCAATCCGGATTAATGTCAAAAGCTCTGATAGCCAGACCACTGTCAATGTGGCTGTCCGCGCGAGTGTTAGCGATTTACAAAAGCAGTTTAAACTACCTGAATGGCAGTTCGCCGAAGGCTCGGCGGATTATCAGTTAAAGCTGCAACTTCCCTATAACGACAGCTCACCGGAACTGGTTATACAATCGAAACTAGCGGGCCTAGCGTTGAATTTACCGGGTGCATTGGCCAAAACCCGGGAGCAGCAACGACCTTTATCCTTAACGTTTAATTTAACGGACAAGGCATTATTGCCGATTAGCTTAAATTACGATAATCAATTGAAAGCGGCGGTCAAGTTTAATATTCATCAACAGCATATTGAATCCGGGAATATTCTGGTAGGTAATGGCAATGTCGCCCAGCCAAAGGAAGCCGGAATAAAACTTGAAATTAATCATGACCGCCTGGCTCTGCAAGAGTGGTTAGGCTTAGCCTCATCACTCGCTCAAGATAAGAATAGTAAAACAAAAACAGACGCAGTAGATAATCTTAGAGAAATAAAGATCCATAGTGTGCACGGGCTATGGAAAAAGGCTGACCTGGGATTTATTGATCTGATGTTAAAACCTGAAGGCAATTATTGGACCGGCAATATCAATAGCGCACTGGCCAAGGGCAAGCTTAGGATACCTGTTGATTTTAAAGGCCACGATAGCATCAATCTGGCTATGGATATGCTGAATCTTTCGCTGTTAAAACGCATAGCCTGGAATGATACAAAGAATCCCGAGAACAACATTCAGAGCAATATAAATGGCGGCGTTGGTGAACTTTCCCCAACCTACATTGTGCCGCAAGCAATGCCCTTATTGACAATCACAGGCGATAAGACGTTATGGGAGTCGGTTGATCTTGGAAAGATTAGCCTGGAAACTGAACGAATAGCTAATGGCATTGCTTTTAAACACATGGTATTGGCAGGAGACGATCAAACACTCACCTTATCAGGCGACTGGAAAGTCAACGGGAATAAATCTGAAACACGCATGCAAGGTAATCTGATAATGCCTGGCGCCGATCGTTTCCTTTCTAAATTGGGGATTACCAAAGATTTCGCAGATACCAGTGCTGTTATTGATTTTACCGGCGGGTGGAATGCAGCGCCCTATCAGGTCTCCCTGGCAGACTTGCAAGGTCAGATTGATGTTAATTTTAAAAGCGGACGTATTTTAAGTGTAGAACCCGGATTTGGCCGCATACTGGGTATATTGGCAATGGCTCAGTGGATAAAACGTTTTCAGCTTGATTTTAGCGATGTGTTTGAAGAAGGCCTGACATTTATTTCTATAAAAGGGCATTTTGATTTTTTAAATGGTAAGGCAACTACTAATGATCTTGTGGTTGATGCAGTCCCCGCCAAAATCAGTCTCACCGGGAATACCGATTTAATTAATCAAACCGTTGATTACGTTGTTAGTGTAGTACCAAAAAGTGCTGATGCCGTGCCTATTGCTGGTACAATTATGGGAAAAGTAGCCGCTCTAATAGGACGGTCTTTGACGGGCAAAGATCAAGAGGGCTTTTTCTTTGGTTCTCAGTATCTAGTTAAGGGCGTGTGGAGGGATGCACAAATTATTCCGCTACATGAAAACGATGGGTTGTTGCAGAAAACCTGGAATAGTCTTACTGACTTTTCGTGGCTGCAGCAACCTAAAGAGCAATAAAGAGAGACGACATGAATAAATGCGCAGCCATACAAATGGCATCAAGTCCAATTATCAGTTCCAACTTGTTGGAAGCCGAGAAGCTTATCGCAGAAGCCGCCAAAGCGGGAGCAAAACTGGTGGCATTGCCGGAAAACTTTGCGTTAATGGGCGATCATGAATCAGATAAGCTTAAAGCAAAAGAAATCGATGGCTCAGGGCCTATACAACATTTTTTAGCTACAGTCGCTAAAAAGTATGCTGTATGGGTAGTCGGTGGAACCATCCCTATGGTTGCTGATGACGATAATAAAGCAAGAGCAGCTTGCCTGGTTTATAACGATAAAGGCGAAAGAGTCGGACGCTACGATAAGATACATCTGTTTGATGTGAACGTTCCGGGTACCAATGAAGTTTATCGCGAATCAGACTCTATTGAGCCGGGTACTGAATCGCTAGTTATTGACACACCTTTTGGCAAATTGGGTGTCGCTGTTTGTTACGATCTGAGGTTTCCTGAGTTTTTTCGCGAAATGAGCGTGAAGGGTGTGGAAATACTCGTGGTTCCTTCGGCATTTACCGCTGAAACGGGCGCCGCACATTGGGAATTATTACTGCGCGCACGCGCTGTGGAAAACCTCTGTTACGTGATAGCGCCGAATCAGGGCGGATTCCATCTTAATGGCCGTAAAACCTTTGGCCATAGCATGATTATTGACCCCTGGGGGGTAGTGCTGGATTGTTATAAAACGGGGGGTGGCTATGTTTTGGCTGAAATAGATCATGAACGCCTGGAAAAAGTGCGTGGGGCATTTCCGGTTTTAACTCATCGGCGTTTCTTTTGTGAATAATATGCAAGTCTACGCTAAAATTTTATTGTTGTCCTTGTGCCTGATTTCATGCGGAATCTCCGAAGAAAGCCGTTACCGGGATACCTCTCTGCTGGAACGTCCGCCTGCTCTATCTGTCAGTAAACAAGCAGGAGAACAACGTACGACTGATAGCAGTACGATTCCAAAAAAAAGAGATGAGACGGGCTTGGGATCTGATGTTTATATGACTACAACAACGCCGCCGCAGCTTAAAATCAAACAGCCTTTTGGTGAAGCTTGGAATACGTTGAGTCTTGCATTAAAGCAAAGCGAAATTGAAATTACGGACCGTGAGCATGATAAGGGACTTTATTATGTAACTTACGATCCGGATAGTTCATTTTTCAGCAATAAACATAACGAAGCAATTTATGTGCTTACGGTAGAAAAAGACGGTTCAGAGACAAAAATAACGGCGGCTATCGGCAATACTTCTGAACAAAGCAGCGCTGGCAATCACGTTAAAAATCGCGACCTTATTAAAGACAACAGTGCTAACCAGCCGGCCAATGGTGCAGAAAAACTATTGCAGTCATTGTATGAAACCATACGAGATGATTTGAAAGAAGAATGAAATACACAAGGTGAAAGGTTAAAGAAACCGACTACCTGAACCTCGTATTTTTCCCCTTAAGCCTTTACTTCGATGTAGTGATGGAATTATTAAACCTTGCAAGACAAGCTATCCTGATGCCCGCCGGCATACAGGATGGCGATATTGAAAAAATCATGAACCGGCTGCTCAGCTCTTCAGTTGATGCGGCCGATATTTATTTTCAGTCCAGTCATGCCGAATCCTGGGTAATGGAAGGCGGCATCATTAAAGAAGGCAGCCATAATATCGAGCAAGGCGCCGGCGTGCGTGCTGTATCGGGTGAAAAAACCGGCTTCGCCTATAGCGACCGGATTGAACTGCCGGTATTGCTGGAAGCAGCTAATAATGTTAAAGCCATTGTCCGGCAAGGACAAGACGCCCAGGTTGGATTGGAGAAAGCGGCAAACTGGCCGCTGTATTATCCCGTTACCAATCCGTTAAAATCGATGGCCGATCAGCAAAAAATTGATTTGCTACGCAAGGTTGAAAGTGAAACACGGCAGCTTGACCAGCGCATTGAAGAAGTGATCGTTAGTCTGATTGGCGCGCATGAAAGCATTCTGGTGGCCAATCAGGACGGCTCGTTAGCAGCTGATGTCCGCCCTTTGGTGCGGATGAACGTAACAGTCATCGTAGAAGAAAATGGCCGCCGCGAGCAAGGCAGCATGGGCGGTGGCGGACGTAGCGATTACAATTATTTTATCAACCAGGATCAGGCGCTGGAATACGGCAAGGAAGCGGTCAGACAAGCGCTGGTTAATCTGGAGGCCGAAGAAGCTCCGGCAGGCAATATGACTGTAGTGCTGGGGCCGGGCTGGCCGGGTATTTTGCTGCATGAAGCGATCGGCCATGGTCTGGAAGGAGATTTTAACCGCAAGGGCACATCGGCATTTAGCGGCCGCGTCGGTGAGCGGGTTGCCTCCAGTTTATGCACGGTCGTCGATGACGGCACATTGCCGGGACGACGCGGCTCGTTGAGTATTGACGATGAAGGCACGCCGACAGAAAAAACTGTATTGATTGAAAACGGTATTCTTAAAGGCTACATGCAGGACAAACTCAATGCGCGTTTGATGGGCGTTAAACCCACCGGGAACGGCAGGCGCGAATCCTACGCGAATTTACCGATGCCGCGTATGACCAATACTTATATGTTGGCCGGATCTCATAATCCCGAAGAAATCATAAAATCGGTAAAGAAAGGCCTTTATGCCAAGAACTTTGCCGGAGGACAGGTTGATATTACCTCGGGTAAATTTGTCTTTTCAGCCAGCGAAGCCTATCTGATCGAAAATGGTAAAATAACCCGTGCCGTTAAGGGTGCAACTTTGATAGGCAATGGCCCCGATGTGTTAACAAAAGTGTCTATGGTCGGCACTGATCTGGAACTGGATAGCGGTGTCGGCACTTGCGGCAAGGATGGACAAAGCGTGCCTGTCGGCGTCGGCCAGCCTACGCTGAAGATCGATGGCCTGACGGTTGGCGGGACCAGTGTTTAATCCAGTGTTTATTGTTTCTCTGGAGAGCGGGATCAATGAAAAACAAGAGACATCAGGTTGTCGATACGGTTTTTAAAAATCATGAAAGGTTTGTTATGTATAGGGTTAAGTTTTTTGTTATGCACATTAATGACCGTGCGCAGTATAATCAAGATAAATTCCCGGTTATGCCGGGGTGATTTAACTTAGATTTTTTGTAAAAGTCATATCGTCCGCATGTCTTCAACACAGCGCAAATTTCTAGTCACTTTTTTGACGATCTTGCAATTTATTGCCCCGTTGGTACATGCCCATGCGAGTGCACATGGCTCAAAACAGGGACTGCATGTTCCAGGTCTTGAGCAGTATGACGCTGAACATAATACCCTTACCAATCAGATGAAGACGTTGCAATACAACGTTTCTTTAGACGGCATGGTTGTCGGTGTCAATTTAGGCCTTGAACAAGATCAAAAGGATTCCCAGACCGATTCAGATAACACCTATTACCTGCATCAGCAGACTATTGCATTTAATATCCCAGTTTCAAGGTACGACTCTAATTTTTCTCCGCAGCCGGAACAGTTAGTTTATTGTTTATTTATTCCTTCCCCTCCTTCACGTGCACCTCCGGCACAATAAATCTTCATTCGTTTCGTAGAGACGCGCAAATCGCGTCTTTTATACAGATGCGATTTATGCATCTACATATAAAGCGGTTTAAACCGCATTGAGCTTACCTTATGTTTTCCCTAAACCTTTACAGGAAACGCGTGCCCGGACTCCTGCTTGGACAGGTTATTTTTTTGCTGGCAATTTCGCTGCTTGTGCCTCGGCTCGCTCGTTCCCAAACGCAGGCCTGGGAACGAGATGGTTCGACGCATGCTGTTGATCATCTTGACCCCATCGAAATTGATGCAACCCTGACCTTACCTAAGCTCATTGATTTAACCATGGCAAAATATCCGGATACTACCTGGCTTACGTCTTTGGAAGAAGAAGCGGCGGCCATTGCAGAACGCAGTAAAAGCTGGACAGCCGGAGCATCACAAGCAACGATCGGCTATCAGTCAATATCCAGTTTCAGGCTGAATTATGCTACGGGGAGTGTGCAGGTGCCGCTATGGAATTTGGGGCAGCGTGACGCTGAAAATACTCTAGCCAATCAAGCTGAAACCAGTGCAGAATTCCAAGCGGTAGCAATCAAGTTACGTGTAGCAGGATTGGTTAGAGGCGCTTTGTGGGATATGGCCCTGCAAAAAATTCGTTATGACCAGGCGCAAGTGGATCTGGACGCTTACGAAAAATTATTAGCGACCATCAAGCGTTACGTTGAAGTAGGTGATCTGCCGCGCGCCGATGAATTGTTGGCGCAAACTGAGTTTTTGCAAAAACGTTCAGTGTTCACAATGGCTGAAGCAGAATTAATGCACGCACGCAAACGTTATGCCTCGATAACCCAAACGACTAAAGTGCCTGGTAGTTATGAAGAAAACCTGGCGGCATTAAAGGAAATCGGGCAAAACCATCCATCTCTGGTCGCTATTAATGGTCAAATTGACCGTAAACAAGCTGAACTTAATGCTATAAAATCAATAGGTTCAGGCCAAACGAATGTCATCGCCGGCATATTAAGCGATGAAGGCGTTGATCAGCGCAGTAATAAAGCGGAGTTTTTCAATGTCGGCGTTAGCATTCCTTTTGGGGGCAGCGCCCATATCGCTCCGCATATAGCATCGATTAACGTTGAGTTAAATAGATTGATCGCTGATCGTGAACAACTTTATCGTGATTTGGAACAGGCACATCACGAAGCTGAACATAATCTGGAAGTTAATCGAGTCGAATTGGCAACTGCCAATGAACAGAAAAAGGTTTCTGAGGAATTGTTAAACATGACGCATCTGGCTTTTTCCGTGGGTGAAATTGATTTGATAGATTTATTAAAAATCCAGTCCCGGACACAACAAGCGATTCTCAATGCTAAAGAACGTGCGGTGATGTTACAGCGCGATAAAGCACTTTATAACCAGGCGGTAGGAGTTATGCCATGAAATCGTATAAATTTTTACTGCTATTGAATTTTGCAGGCTGGGCAATGTTGTTTTGCTCGCAGGTAATTGCTGAAAATACTATTCAAATATCAGAAGATCATTTTAATAACCTGGGCGTCACTTTGGGCAAGCTGGAGCCTGTTAAACAAATCCCGGTATTAACTGCACCTGCCAAAGTGGTGATTCCGCCCACTCAGGAATATATTGTCAGCGCGTCTCAGGCTGGCTTGATCACTAAACTGAATGCGGCAATAGGCGATAACGTTAAAAAAGGTGAAGTGTTGGCCCAGCTTAACAGTCCTGATCTGCTGACGTTGCAGCGTGAATATCTTAAAGCAGGCAGCGTGCTGCAGTTAGCTTCGAATACTTATCAACGGGATAAAAAACTCATGGAAGATGGCGTAATTGCCGACCGGCGCTGGCAGGAAACACGTAACCAATATCAATCCTTTGCCTCTGAAGCTAATGAACATAGACAACTTCTGGAAATCGCAGGAATGACCGCCCATGATATTAATCGGCTTGCTAAAACACACCAATTAAATAGTCAGCTAAATGTGCATTCCCCTATCTCAGGTATAGTGATGGAGCGTATGGCAGTTGCTGGAACGCGTATCGATATATTGGCGCCGATTTATCGCATTGCCAATCTGGATGAGCTTTGGCTGGAGATTAATATTCCTCATGAACGCATAGGCAGCATCAAGGCCGGTGATCGGGTTCAGGTTGAAAATAGCCCAATCAGCGCAGAAATCTCTTTATTAGGGCAAAGCGTTAATCCGGAAAATCAGACGCTTCTGGCGCGAGCTATTATAAAGGGTAAACAATCTGCCGTGCGTGCAGGGCAAACGATAAATACCCAAATTATACAATCCATTGAAAATGCGGCATTTAAAGTACCCAATGCCGCCATTGCCCAAAATGAAGGGAAATCGTTTATTTTTATTCGTACTCAGGATGGATTTAAAGTCAGTCCGGTAACAATCTTAGGTAAACAGCGTGAAGAGTCGATTATTAGCGGTGAATTGACAGGTAATGAAGATATCGCTATCAAAGGCGCTGTGGCGCTGAAAGCCAATTGGCTGGGCTTGGGGAGTGCTGAATAATGGCACATCTGATTCGCTTCGCACTGAGTCAGCGGTTACTGATGATGATATTGGTATTGCTGCTGGCTGGTGGTGGTTTTCATGCGTTTACGCATATTCCTATCGACGCCTTTCCCGAGGTTTCACCCACTCAGGTAAAGATTATAGTTAAAGCGCCCGGCATGACGCCAGAAGAGGTTGAAGCCAGAATAACCGCGCCCATAGAAATTGAGTTGCTGGGTATTCCGCATCAAACCATGCTGCGTTCGATTGCCAAATACGCATTGACCGACATTACCGTAGATTTTACCGAAGGCACGGATATTTTTTGGGCACGTCAGCAGATTGCCGAACGCTTGAATACGATGTGGGGCAACTTGCCTGCGGGCGTCGAAGGCGGTATCGCACCAATGACGACACCTTTAGGTGAAATGTTTATGTTTACCATAGAAGGCGGTGGTTTAAGCTTAATGGAGAGCCGTAATTTACTGGACTGGGTCATTCGTCCAGCGCTACGTACCGTTTCAGGTGTGGCCGATGTTAATTCCCTGGGTGGTTTGGTCAGAAGCTTTGAGGTGATCCCTGACAATATGCGGCTGTCCGCCAGAGGCATCAGCATGGATAAACTGGTGCAAGCATTACAAAACAATAACCGTAATGACGGTGCAGGGCGTATGACCGACGGTGAAGAGGCCTTGATTGTGCGGGCAGAGGGCCGGATCAAGACTTTGGCTGATGTCAGCACCATCGTCGTGGATAATAAAAACGGTATCCCAATAACGGTGGGTGATGTCGCGGAAGTCAAAATCGGTTCCCTAACACGCTATGGCGCAGTCAGTAAAAATGGTGAAGGTGAAGCCGTGACCGGCTTGGTGCTGAGTTTGCGCGGTGCAAATGCCAGAGAAACGATTGCCGGCATTGAGAAAAAACTGGCTGAAATTAGCCCAGGTTTTCCTAAAGGCGTTGAAGCCAAAGTCTTTTACAATCGCGGCAACCTTGTCGACAAGGCGGTAGACACCGTATTACATGCCTTGCTGGAAGCGATAGCGCTAGTTGTAGTTTTGCTGATCTTATTTCTGGGTAATTTACGCGCCGCGTTGGTTGTTGCCTTGGCCTTACCTCTAGCAGCCTTATTCACCTTTATATTGATGAATTACATGGGCATGTCGGCAAATCTGATGAGTCTAGGCGGTTTGGCTATTGCTATCGGTATGCTGGTGGACGCCGCCGTAGTAGTCGTTGAAAATCTCATCACGCATCTGGCCCACATAGAAAAAGCCGAACGCTTGCCGCGTCTGCATGTCATTTACCGGGCAACCCGTGAAGTTGCAGGACCGGTCACTTCAGGCATTCTGATTATTATTATCGTTTTCTTACCGTTGCTGACGCTGCAAGGATTGGAAGGAAAATTATTTACCCCGGTGGCATTAACCATTGTGTTTGCACTCAGTGGTTCGTTGGTATTGTCGCTCACCGTGATCCCGGTTATCGCATCCTATTTGCTAAAAAAAGTATCTCATGAAGAACCCTGGCTACCCAGGCAATTACAAAAGCTCTATCAGCCAGCTTTATTATGGTGTTTGGGCAATAGTAAAAAAGTATTCGTAGCAGCGGGCGCTTTATTAATCGTGACGGTAGTGGTATTCACGCAGATAGGCAGCACTTTTATGCCAACGATGGATGAAGGCGACATTATCGTCCAACTGGAAAAGTTGCCATCGATTACTTTGGAACAATCG
>JBAQEN010000755.1:0-2125 GCA_049286765.1 Methylococcaceae bacterium | reverse complement strand
CCCAGAAAACATGGTCGGCCTTCTGTGGGCCAGAAAATCAGCCGAATAACCTCGGGAAAAAGCGGTCCAATAAATACGTAAGTTAAAAACGCCGCTCACAATTGTTTCAGTAACCGTATATGGAATTTGAATGGCGAGTTTTGGCCGGACGGAGCTCTATTTGCATACTGCTAGTGGCTGCTTTCAAGTATTTCAGGTGAGGGTTTGAATCAGAATGACTGGCGGCACTTCACTGGAATATGCATAAGGTGATATTTGCGCAGAAACTTACGGTTATGACCGACAAATCGATTCCGAAATCATAAGATTTTGTTTAAATGCTCACCCAAGTTCAATAGGACGACTGCGCGGCAACGGATTTTGACGGTCATAAAGTTGCAGTTGCTGATAAATATCAGCAAAGTGATTTACTTAACCATCCAGAGGCTATCCGCCTAAGGCGCCGTGCGTACAGTGCGCATGAATTCACACCTGCTGCGATGCCTAATGGTTTTTAACCTATCCTGCGAAGGAGAGAGCAAGAACAGTCATCTGAACTCAAATTAATCACTTTTGGCTCTGGTCAGGTGGTAATCGAGTCCAAGAAAAATTTGTAAAACAGAGGCTATATTATCATCCACGAGCAGGTAAAACAGTTTCGTTAAGGGACGGTTCCTATTTAAACCTTATTAATTGAGTCATCGAACGATAACAACGGAAAATTTCATGCCGCCCGAAATCATGCTAACTATCGCAGTCACATCTGTTATACAATCCATCTTCGGTGCAGGTGTATTGCTGTTCGGTACGCCTCTTTTACTGCTGTTCGGACACGAGTTTGTTGATGTACTGATCGTGCTGCTGCCAATTTCGTTGGTCATCAACCTGCTGCAAATCGTCCAACACCACGTCCATATCGATTTTGCCTTTTACCGGAAACTAGTGTTATTGACATTACCGCCTATCGCCGTATTTCTGTTTCTGGTGATTCATCTACCTATCAACATCGGCCTGATTATCGGCCCGTTCCTGCTGTTGATCGCCCTGAAGGAGATTTCCACAACCATAGCCCGAATCATCGACCGGATGATGCGATATGAAACGGCTTATTTTATTGTTGTGGGTGTGGTGCATGGGCTCAGCAGCCTGGGCGGTTCGTTGTTGACCGCCATCGTCCATCACAAGAATTATGAAAAGGATGTCGCGCGGGTGACCGTGGCGGCCTCTTATGGCACCTTCGCAGTGGTACAGCTGCTGACCTTATGGCTGTTCAGTCAGCGGCAGATCGATGTGCCTGTCTACGATAACATTGTCTATCTGACCGTGGGTATGATGGTTTTCTTGTTAACCGGCGCCATGTTTTATGCACAGATCGACCGAGAGAAATACCGGCGTATTTTTGCGGTGTTTCTGGCGTTCTCCGGTCTGGTGCTAATATTAAAATCGTTAGGTTGAACCCCGTGCTTCCAGCGGTATAATCGGGGGTAGAAAATATTTACTTCGGCGTTCGAGGCTGAACCCTATGATGCGGGATGACTTATGAAAGAACTGATTGCCATCGCCTTGGGCGGTTCCTTGGGCGCGGTCACGCGCTTTCTCGTGGCGAACGGCATTTATGCCGTGTTGGGCCGTGGTTTTCCGCACGGCACCTTGTTCGTGAATGTGACCGGCTCGTTCCTGATGGGTCTGCTGACACAACTGATGCTGCAACGTTTCGCTATGGCCGTGGAATACCGGGCGGCGATTCTGGTCGGTTTTCTGGGCGCCTACACCACCTTCTCCACTTTTGCGCTGGAAACACTTTACTTATTCGAGGAAGGCAGTCTCCTAAAGGCCTTTTTGAATATTTTTTTGAGCACCGTACTCTGTTTGGCGGGTGTTTGGTTCGGCCTGCTATGGGGGCGGACGATCTTTGCCAACGATGTTTACCCCTGGCTGGGGCATGGCCTACCTTATGCCGATATGACGCTAGCGCTTGTCGCCGCCTTTTTGCTGGCTGTGCTGGCGGAATTCGCGTTACTGCGGATGAACTTCACGCCCGAGTTACGGGCGGTCGTTCTTATTTTGCTGCTCGGCGTGCTGACGATTTCGTCAACCTTTTGGCTGGCGTTTAAGCTGCCAGAAATCCGGTTTGAATTGCAAGGGC
>JBAQEN010000754.1:0-2922 GCA_049286765.1 Methylococcaceae bacterium | reverse complement strand
CGGCGTCATGACAAAAGTTTCGGGCTTTTTTTGCAGTTCGAGTAATTGTGCCAGTAAATGATAACCGGCTGTTTTCGGGATCGTATGCAGCTCGATAGCAATCAACGTGTGGGCAAAATCCACCAGCCCCATAGCCTCAAACAAGTGGGCCTGATGGCTTAATTCGGTGGCAAATACTGAATTAATCAATCTATCGGATGGAGCCGTCTTCAGTCTTGTGCCAATTTCCAAAACTTTTTCCTGTATTGACGCCGGCGGTTGTTCATGGCTGGTCATTACGTTTTTTGTACCGGTTGGGTTGACAGGACTATTGTTTGTTCCATCTGATTTGTTTCAATCTGGTTGGGATCCCAGAAGCCTCCGCGTAATAATTTGCCGGAAACGCGGTTCAGCGTGTCAAAACGCAAGCCGTTACGCAAAGCTTCCAAAGCAAGAACCTGATCTATCGGGATATTGCCCAGGCCTGCATTGGCGCCGAATTTTTCGATAAAAAATGCCTGTTGGGATTTGAGCGGCGCTTCCCATATCAATAAATCCAGTTTATCGGCCATCATTTCAACGATCAGATCTACCTCAAAACTGTCAATATTTCCTGATTCATCAAATACACCGACCCCTTGACCGCATTCCCGGCCTTCTATGATGGCCCAGGCTGCACCCCAGTCCATGTCTTCCAAGGCTTCTTGAGCAATTTGCTCGGCTGTTGGCTGCCGTTTGGGATCTTTTTTACCGACTTCGGTGATCGGAATCAATCCGGCATTTAACGCACATTCAATAATTCTTTTGCGTCTGAACCGGGGGATAGGCAAAGTTCCGTCAGAAATTTCCACCGCAGTAAAGCCAAGCTCCCTGGCATGCGTCATATAAACGCGGCAATGATGTTCAAGTAGCGCCACTTCAAGCAATGTACCGCCAGGAAAAGTCAGTATATTATGCGCGGCCAATAGTTGCAGTTTTTCCTGCAACAGGGCTTTGTCCATGAAAACAGAGGTGCCAAAGCCAAACTTCCAATGATCAATATAGTTGGCAGCTATCTGCAAGATACTTTTGGTCTCTTCCAGACTTTTGCCGACATCCATCACCATCGTGCATCCGGTTTTACGCGGTTTACCTACCCGCGAATCACGCAGGGTTTTTATTATGTTTCCCCACGCGAGTTCAGTCATTTACTAGGCCTCTCGATAATTGACGTAATGCCTTTTCAATCATGTTCAAATCGGTGCCCCAGGGTACTATCATTAAGTTATCCTGCTGTTCAAACTCATACTCAAGCAGGCAACATTTCAGGATGGTCGATTTTTTATCAGGCTTTACCAGTTGGCGCGGACACATTTCCACACGAGGAGGTTCGTCCCCGTAATAATGGCGATGAAATTGCAAACTGCGTTCGCATCCCAGCAAAGTCCAGTTTTTACGTTGCACCGGCCGTTCATCAAGAAAATAAACCGGCGCACTCAATTCAGTGAGTCCCCCGGAGCGACAGGGCACCAGATAAGCTTCTGGAGCCACCGTATCGGCAAGATCACGCAGATCGATAGTTTCCAACTCCAGCATGATCGGCGGCAAGTCGGCATAGCTTAATACCTGTTCAATCATATGATAAAGCTTGGGCGGTTCGGGGGGAACCACTTCAATTACGCGCACCACCAGAGGATTGGGATGATGAATGATATTGATATGGTCAAAAGTTCCGGCCACTATCGCCGTCTGATTCATGGAGACATTATGCCTGATCGCTAATTTGGCTAATGCCGAGCGGTTGGCGGGGTCCGTATTCGGGTCGGTAATAAAAACGCAGTCATCAGGCAGTGCTAATATTTCCACTTTGTCAACCGGGCCAAATAAGGTCTCCGAACCGGCCCGTTGCACGGCGGCAACGGCATATTCCTGCCGGGAATTATGCAAAATGATAATGTCCGTGCGCCGGTAAACTTCTCTTTCCAGCAGATAGCGCTCTATCACAGCAGCATCCATTTCACCGTCATAAGGTTGGAAGCTCACGCAACGATAAGGCAAGGGAACGAAGTTAAGCTGCTGTTTTAAATTCCCGACTTGCAGAATTGCGCCATTCATCTGCTACACTCCGTCCAATGGAAAAGTGCGTTTACGGTCAGACTGACTGAGTTCCCGTTGATGAATTTTCATCGGATCCAGGCGGCGGATGAACTCGATCAAAGCAACATCAGGCAAGTCTGCTGTGGTCAGATATTCAGCTACTGGAAAATCAAACTCTGTATTTTCAGCAACCAGTTCCACATCGGTATCCGGGTAGACGGCCCGTAGTTGCGCATGCCCATCACTATTAAACTCAAAAATACCGAGATCAGTAATGATGCAATCCGGACCCTGACCTCGAAAGGGCATCTTGGAACGATGCATACCCTCTGCTGTGCGATGCCCCATACTGGTGACGAAATCACAGCGTTCAACCAGCCGGTATCGGCGTCGGCCTTGGTCATCAGGCGGAGCCCGGTGCGCTGCCGTCCAGATAGTGACACGATCTGTATCGCAGGATAAATTGCAGCCACCGCCGCCACCGGGCAGTTTTAACATTAGCTTGCCATTCTTTTCCACACGGGTAACATTCATATTGCCCCATTTATCAATTTGCAAACCGGATAAAAACATCCTTCCCATGCGGCCGCTGGCTGCAAGATCGAATAATTCCTCTATGTTCAAATGGCATTCGGCTCCGCGGTTCATCGCAAAATCGTTAGAGGTAGGCGTTAAAAATGCGGGTACCGGATTGACGCCGTAAGTTGCTCCGGCCACTAAAACTAATCGGGGCGCGTGGCTGCGTTTGGCCAGATGCAGAGCCAACTGTACCAGTGGCGAACCAAAGCCGTGAAAAGCCAGAATGCCGTCTTCAATCGATAGCGCGATTTGATAGATCATTAATTCGCCCAGAGTGCAGGTCTGTAT
>JBAQEN010000753.1:0-5138 GCA_049286765.1 Methylococcaceae bacterium | reverse complement strand
ATTACCCTGCAAATTCTGGCAGAAGGGTTTTCAAAAATAGGTGTCCCGGTTTTTCTGGCCGATATAAAAGGCGACCTGTCAGGAATTACTATTCCCGGTCAGCCACATGAGAAAATTTCCGAGCGAGTCCAGAAAATTGGTATCACAAATTTTCAGCATCACGGTAATCCGGCTGTTTTCTGGGATATTTTTTCCAGAACCGGACATCCCGTGCGGACCACTATTTCAGATATGGGACCCTTGCTACTGAGTAATCTGCTGGAATTGAACGACACCCAAACAGGCGTCCTTTACAGTTGCTTTAAGATTGCTGATGACAATGGCCTGTTATTGCTGGATTTAAAAGATTTACGGGCAATGTTGCAATGGATGGGCGATGAGTCTAAAGAATTGCAGGCAGAATACGGCAATATTTCTGATGCGAGTCTTGGCGCCATACAAAGACAGTTATTGGTGCTCGAAGAGCAGGGCGCGGAACACTTTTTTGGTGAACCTGCTATACAATTGGGAGACTTCTGTAAAACAGATTTTTCAGGCAATGGTGTTATCAGTATTCTTGATGCGACCGAACTGACTTCAAAATCACCGCGTTTATATGCCACTTTTTTACTCTGGCTGCTATCCGAACTATTCGAAACCTTACCGGAAGTCGGTGATGCAGATCGTCCTAAGTTGGTATTGTTTTTTGATGAAGCGCATCTGCTTTTTGATCAGTCGCCCAAGGTGCTGGTTGATAAAATCGAACAAATTGTCAGGTTGATTCGTTCAAAAGGAGTGGGCGTGTATTTTATTAGCCAGAGTCCGCTGGATATCCCGGAAGATATTTTGGGTCAACTTGGCCTTAAAATTCAACATGCCTTAAGAGCTTATACCCCGAAAGATCAACAAGTCGTCAAAAGTGTTGCGGCGACATTCCGCAGTAATCCTACAATAGATACAGAATCCGCTATCCAGGAATTGAAGACGGGTGAAGCCTTGGTTTCAGTACTCAATAAAGATGGCAGTCCTGCACCGGTTGAACGCATTTTTATTCGCCCGCCCGAGTCTCAGATCGGTCCCGTTACGCCCCAAAAACGAGATGAAATAATGCATCGATCGCCTTTTAGTGGCCGCTATGAACAGGAGCTTGATCGTGAATCAGCTTATGAATTGCTCAAGAAAAAGACAGAAAGACAAGCTGAAGTAGCGGTTGAAGAAGAGCAAATAAATCCGCAGAGAACAAAGGTTGCCACTAAAGCCAGTAACCGGCAAAGCGCCGGTGAAGCATTCCTTACCAGTGCGGCGCGTGCCGTGGGAAGCACTGTAGGCCGGCAGATTATCCGGGGTATTATGGGATCGTTATTGGGTGGCCGCCGGTAAAACTGATAGTCCGTGAAGAATACACTTTGCCTATTTGTTGCGGCATTATTAAATGGAAACAATTGTCCCTAAGCTACTTTACTTCAACTCTAAACAGGAATAAGCAATAAGGTTTCGGTTTACCATTTTTTTTAATAAAACATAAAGCGGATAGGCTTGTGCCGTTCGCAACTCCATAAATACAAGGTCATAAAAGGTTGATCATCATTGTGATACCCCCGGTTTTGATCATTAAATTAATTGCAATATTAAGGCAGAACATGAATTCTCCTATCGATCCAAAAGAAGAAATAAATCGGCAGTTACATGATGCGGCGCTCGAATATCACGAGTTTCCCACACCTGGCAAAATCAGTGTTACGCCTACCAAGCAATTGACAAACCAGCGCGACCTTGCCTTAGCCTATTCGCCAGGGGTCGCGGCAGCTTGTGAAGAAATCGTTGCCGATCCTGCCAATGTTTTTAAATATACTGCGCGGGGCAATCTGGTCGCAGTCATTTCCAATGGCACAGCCGTGCTTGGTTTGGGCAACATCGGGCCTCTGGCAGCCAAACCGGTCATGGAAGGGAAGGGCGTGTTATTCAAGAAATTCGCCGGCATTGACGTTTTTGATATCGAGATTAACGAGCTGGACCCGGACAAACTTTGCGACATTATTGCCGCGCTGGAGCCGACTTTCGGCGGCATCAATCTGGAAGATATTAAAGCCCCGGAATGTTTTTATATCGAGCGCAAATTACGCGAGCGGATGAACATACCCGTATTTCATGACGATCAGCACGGCACCGCGATTATTACCGGCGCCGCTATTTTGAATGGTCTGAAAGTGGTCGGCAAGGATATTAAAAATTGCAAACTCGTGGTGTCTGGCGCGGGTGCTGCGGCATTGGCCTGTCTGGACCTGATTATAGAACTCGGATTTCCCATTGGGAATATCTACGTCACCGATCACGCGGGTGTCATCTATAAAGGTCGCGCTGGATTAAATGATCCGAATAAAGCGCGTTTTGCTCAAGAGACAACTGCGCGAACCCTGGCGGATGTCATGCCTGGCGCGGATATTTTTCTGGGTCTTTCAGCAGGCGGTATTTTGAAACCAGACATGGTCAAAACCATGGCGCCCTGGCCATTGATATTGGCCCTGGCTAATCCAACGCCTGAAATTTTGCCCGAAGAGGTTAAAGCAGTGCGCGACGATGCAATCATTGCCACGGGCCGTTCTGATTACCCTAACCAGGTCAATAATGTCCTGTGCTTTCCCTACATTTTTCGAGGCGCGCTTGACTGTGGCGCTACCACCATCACTCGTGCAATGGAAATCGCCGCAGTTCGCGGGATTGCTGAATTAGCACAGGCTGAACAATCCGATATTGTCGCCAGCGCCTACGGTATCACCAATTTGTCTTTTGGCCCGGATTATCTGATTCCCTTGCCTTTCGATCCACGCCTGATGACCAAAATTGCTCCGGCGGTTGCCAAGGCGGCTGAAGAATCGGGTGTTGCAGCTCGTCCGATCCAGGATATACAGGCTTATGTTGATCGGCTGCAACAATTTGTCTATCACAGCGGCACCTTCATGAAACCGATCTTTCAGATTGCCAAAAAAGCGCCTGCGGAGAGGAAACGCATTGTCTTTGCCGAAGGTGAAGAAGAACGGGTACTACGCGCCGTGCAAATAATAGTGGATGAACAAATCGCTACACCTATTTTGATAGGCCGTCCGGCTGTATTGCAATTTCGCATTGAAAAATTCGGTTTACGTATCAGGCCCGAGGTCGATTTCCAGATTATCAATCCTGAATTTGACGAGCGCTACCGCGATTTTTGGCAGACTTATCTGAAAATGACGGTTCGCAAAGGCGTCACCGAGCAATATGCCAAGCTGGAAATGCGCCGTCGCCACACTCTGATAGGCGCGATGCTAGTTCATAAAGGTGACGCCGACGGTATGATTTGCGGCACTTTCGGCAATAATATCCAGCATCTGCATTACATCGATCAGGTGCTGGGTAAGCGCCCGGACGTCAATGTGTATGCCGCTATGAACGTTCTTATCTTGCCTGAACGCCAGATTATACTGGTCGATACCCACGTCAATGAAAATCCAACTGCCGGCCAGATTGCCGAAATCACGCTATTAGCCGCGGAAAAGATGCGTCGTTTCGGTATGGCGCCGCGCGCCGCCTTGTTATCGCATTCCAGTTTCGGTTCCAGCAATAGTGAGTCCGCGCAAAAGATGCGTGCTGCGTTGGCAATCGTCCAGGAACAGGCACCGGAACTTGAAGTCGATGGTGAGATGCATGGCGATGCAGCACTCAACCATGATTTGCTGAAAAAAATCATGCCGGATTCCAAGTTGAAAGGCAGCGCCAACCTGCTGGTGTTGCCCAACATAGATGCCGCCAATATCGCCTACAATCTGCTCAAAACTGCGGCGGGCTACGGTGTCGCGATTGGTCCAGTGATGCTAGGTTGCGCCAGACCGGTGCATGTGCTCACACCTTCCGCTACAGTGCGGCGTATCATCAACATGACAGCTTTGTGTGTGCTGGATGCGGTGGAACAGCAATAATTCGGATTCTCTCTGAAATACAGTGAACGCATTATCCAACTCCTTTAGGATGCGATTACAAGTGCAATTTAAAATCAAGCAGCTTGATATTGAAGCGATACTTTAAATTAAAGGAGGGTAAGTAATTCGAGGTGGTTAATTCTTCTTCGCTTTTCTCGGATAGAGTCCTAGGAATAACAGGATGAACATTAATCCGCTGTTATTATTATCCAATTTCTAATGTTGATGACGAAGGTTAGGGTTAGGATGAGGGCGAGGGCGAGGGCGAGGGCGAGGGTGAAGATGTATTGGTGTTATCAGGGGAGATGGTACTAACAAAGGAACTGTCAATATCGGGGGTGCTGTTATCTGTATCTGTATCGTCTGGGGTTGCTCCATTTTTTTTTCGCGAGGACCGCTTATTTGCATAAGTATGTTGCCTTGCCGCAGATAAATACGGCCATCACTACCAAAATAATTTTCTCCAGATTTAATTAATCGAGAATTGTCAGCCGTATATGCGCCATTATCATCTGTAATCCAGACTTGGCCGTTTTCGGGGTTTGTCAGTGCGTCTGCACTGAGGCCAAATGACATCAACATGAAAGTTACCAATATCATCTTTTCCATGCCCAATTCCGGTTAACTGAATATAAGGATACCTAGTAAAACGAGTCAGAGCTGCTTGAACGGAAGCGATCGATACGCAAGCTCGTATTGTCAAGGGATTCAGAGAATAGCGGCCAACTGAGCCGCAGTCCCTTTTAGTTGAACGATCGATTCTGAGATATTCACGCTCCAACTAAGGCTTAAGTTATTTTTTGAACTTCAAATGCACTTTAAGGTAATCAATTAGAACATTAAGGCTTAAATTAAGTTTCTTTATACGGCAAAAAACACAAATAGCAGAGCATTCGCTGCATCGCAATTTATGCTTTGATTATTGGTATTCGACATGACAGGTTCCCGAAATATATTGGTGCACTCAATAACCATTACCTAAAGTTAAAGCAATGCGAAGGCCGGTATCGAACATTTGAAACAATCAGACTCGACGCGTAAGGTCTAACTGAGAAACAACTTGTTGCCGTTAGCTATGCGGTTAGCGCGGCAAGCGAAGCTTGTCGCTTCTTGCAGGGTGAAAGTCCCTGTCGGGCAAGGTCTAGCCAACCGCCCGTATCGAGTGTTGCGTGTCCGGCGGAGCGTTGCAAGCGGTTACGACTGCCG